>JAISKR010000358.1 GCA_031260845.1 Bacteroidales bacterium | reverse complement strand
CAATTTTTTACGGCGTGCTCTTGACGCTACTGAATTTACTGATCTTGGCATAATTCAAAATTTACGAATGGTTAGCGGTCTTTCTATGACGCTTTTTTGCTAATTCACTCTTGGTTATTACTTTTTTTATTTTATTTGAGATTCAACATCAGTTTTACACTGGTCAGGTCTGTTTGAGCCACCAAACCACTATGTGTAAGACTTCGTTTTTGCTTTGTTGTTTTTTTGGTCAGGATATGTCTTTTGAACGCATGTTTGCGTTTGATTTTTCCTGTTCCGGTGAGTTGGAATCTCTTTTTTGCACCGGAATTTGTTTTTTGTTTAGGCATTTACTTACAATTTTTACATTTATATAATTATTGACTCTATTTCTTTTTTTGTTTGGGCGAAAGGAACATTATCATCCTTTTACCCTCTAACTTAGGCATTTGATCAACCTTGCCGTATTCTTCCAAATCTTGGGCAAAGCGAAGCAAAAGAATTTCGCCCTGTTCTTTATAGATGATAGAACGACCTTTGAAAAACACAAAAGCCTTTATTTTGGCGTTTTCATTCAGAAAGTTGATGGCGTGTTTCAACTTGAAATTATAATCATGGTCATCTGTTTGAGGTCCGAAACGAATTTCTTTCACCACCACTTTTACTGTTTTGGCTTTGATTTCCTTCTGTTTCTTCTTCTGCTGGTACAGATATTTCTGATAATCCACGATTCGGCAAACAGGAGGTTCGGCAGTAGGGGATATTTCCACCAAATCCAAGCCTTCCGCTTCCGCTAATTTCAACGCTTCGAAAAAAGTTACTACCGAATTGGGGGTTTCTACATTATCGCCCACCAACCGTACCGTTTTAGCCTGTATCTCGCGGTTAATCCGCAAGTCGGATGATGACGACCTTTGTGGTCTTTGTTGCTGTTGATATGCCATCTAAACTATCTGTTACCTTTTAAATTGCTTGTTTTTATTGATATTCTACCATTTTTTACCTATATCGACCCAATCTGGAATCGGGGTGCAAATATCGCAATTATTTATTAATTATCAACATTAATTTTCGAAAATCTTTTTATTCCGCGAAGTTTTGTACTTTTGTGACCATTTAATTTTTCGGTATGAAAATCCTTCACACAGCCGATTGGCACATTGGACAATGCTTTTACGAGTACGACCGTCAGGAAGAGCATCGTTATTTTTTTGACTGGCTGAAACAGCAAATCGGTCATTTGGCAGTTGACGCCCTTTTGATTGCGGGCGATATTTTCGACAGCCAAAATCCCTCAGCCGATTCGCAAAAAATGTTTTATCGTTTTCTGAAAGAAGTCACAGCGGCATATCCTGCTTTGCAAATCATTGTCATTGCAGGAAATCACGATTCGGCAGGGCGGCTTGAAGCGCCCAATCCGCTGTTGGAAGAAATGCATATCACCGTTCGCGGGCTGGTAGGCAGAAATGCTGCGGGCGAGATTGATTTCGACCGATTTGTCGTGCCTCTCGTGCAGGACAATGTGGTAAAGGCATGGTGTCTGGCTGTTCCGTACCTGCGGCAGGGCGATTATCCCGAAACAGTGAACCATGCACAAGGCGTCGGAAATTTTTACGCCGCGGTGTATGACCGTATTCCCGATAAATCCAAGCCCGTCATCGCCATGGGGCACTTACACGCCACAGGCGCTGAATTATCCGTCAACGACCGTTCCGAAAGGGTTATCCTTGGCGGATTGGAAAGTATTCCAACGGATATTTTCGCCCAAGGCGTCGCCTACACGGCGTTGGGACACTTACACCGCGCCCAGAACATTGGCGGAAGCGGGAAAATCGGCTATGCCGGTGCGCCTTTGCCCATGTCGTTTGCGGAAAAGCACAACAAACACGGCATTACGCTGGTTACAACCGGCGAATCTTCGTCAGAGGTGCAGACAGAGCGCATTCTATTTGATGCACCGGTCAAATTGTTGAGCGTTCCACGTGAGCCGCAGCCTTTGCAGGAAGTATTGGCGGCGATACGGGAACTTCCCGACGGGGAAATCACAGGGCAGTCGCCGTTTTTGGAAATCAATGTATTGCTGAACGCGCCTGAACCGTCGCTCAGGCATCGGATAGAAGACGCATTGAGCGGAAAATCGGTACGGTTGGCGAGGATAGCGGCGGAATATCCGCAGAATACAAGCGCACACAAGGCGTATAATTACGAGGAATTTCAGTCGCTGCAACCTCTTAATTTGGCGATAGACGTCTATCGACGGCAGTATGACGAGGAAATGCCCAACGAATTGAAAAAACTTTTGACTGATTTAATTTCAAATCTGGAACGATGAAAATATTGGCGATACGAGGAAAAAATTTGGCGTCGTTGGAAAACGCCTTTGAACTTGATTTTACGGCTGAGCCGCTCAAATCGGCGGGGATTTTCGCCATCACAGGCAATACAGGCTCGGGCAAATCCACTATTTTAGACGCTTTGTGCTTGGCGCTGTTCGACAACACCCCAAGAATCAGTCAGGCAAACGAACAAAAGGTTGCCATCGTTGACGTAGGCAGCCAATCCATCAATCAATCGGATGCTCGCAACATTCTCAGGCGGGGAGCCGCGGAAGGCTTTGCCGAAGCGGATTTTGTGGCGCTCAGCGGGCAAATTTACCGTTCCCGATGGTCGGTGCAGCGTGCCAAAGGGCATCCGACCGGTAAATTGAACAATACGGTCATCATGCTGCAAGATTTGGCGACAGACTCGCCCGTTTCTGGCAATAAAACGGAATTGCTGCGAAAAATAGTGGAACTGACCGGAATGACGTTTGAACAGTTCACCCGCGCCGTATTGTTGGCGCAGGGCGATTTTGCCATGTTCCTGAAAGCCAAGCAAAACGACAGAGCCGAACTGTTGGAAAAACTGACCGGAACAGAGATTTATTCGGAAATTTCTAAAAAGATTTACGAAAAAACGAAAGAAGTTGAATCCGAGTATCAAAATCTATCAAAACAAAGCAAGTACATTGAAGAACAATTGCTTAGCGAGCAACAAATGGAGGAATTTTCTTCGGAACAGGCGACGATAAAGGAAGAAATCGCTTTGCAGAAAACGCTATCAGAAAATTGTACCGTGAAAATCAAGTGGTTGGACATTTATCAGGAGGTATGCAAGAATCTTGCACAGGCTGAACAGGCGTTGGCAGCGGCAGGGAACGATATAGCATCCGCAAAGCCGCGTTATGACTATATTGCGCAAATTGAAAGCGTGCAGGAGATAAGAGACTCGTTCAATCAATATATGCTTTCGCGCACTCAACTGAAAGAAAATCAGTTAAAGCAGCAACAACAAACGCTTGAATATGAAAAAGTTGCCGCCGACCTGAAAAAGCACAGCGAAACGCACAGCCGCACAGAGCAGGAGCGGTTGGCGCTGAACAGCGCTTGGGAAAAGACGGAACCCGAAGTAGTGAGCGCAAGGGCGATAGACGAGCAACTGAAAAACGCAAAAACAAATGCGGAAGAAGCCGAAAAAGAGCATCTTACCGCTCAATCAACCCAACAGCGAACGGAACAAAATCGGCAGACGATGGCGCAAGACGTGGAAAAACTCACAGCGACCATTCAAAACCACCGCAAATGGTTGGAAGAACACGAACAGTACAGGGAAATCGCGGGCAAAGCGGATTCCATCATCGAGTCGCTGGACAAGGCGCAGAACAATAAAAAGCAGCACCTCATGAACCTGAACCTGCAAAACGCCAACGCGGAAAGGCTCGAAACAGAGCAAAACCGGCTCAGTGAACTGAACGGGGAAATGGAAAGGCTGAATGGTTTGCTGCCTGCCGAAATAACCGCTTTGCGTGCCAAATTGCAGGAAGGAACGCCTTGTCCCGTTTGCGGAAGTCTGCATCATCAGGTGCAAGGGGCGGATAGCGCACAAAGTTTGCAGGAAGAGGAACTAAATCGTGCAAAGAAATCCATCTCGAACGAAATCGCCCTGCTGACCGATGCCGTAGAAAAACGAAAAGAGGAAACAAGCCGCTGTTCGGCATTGGCGGAAACTTATGCCCGCCAATTAGCGGAAGAATTAGAGAAAGCGGAAGTTTTTCTGGCAAAAATCCCTTCGTGGCAAAGCGAATGGGAACAAAATCTGCTGACAGAAAAGTTGAAAAATATCGCTACTCAATGGAAAAGTTTTTCCGACGGGCTGAATAACGCGGAAGCCTTGTTGACGGGCAAAAAGGAATCTTTGGCAAACGAAGAAACTCATCTTGCCGAAATCAGCAAAACATGGCAGCAAACAGTCCTGAAAAAAGAGAAATCAACGGCGATATTGGCTGAATTGCAGGCTGCAAGGGCAAAATTGCTCAATGGACAATCTGCCGACGAGGTGGTGGCGCAATTTAACGTTCAAAAAAAGACAATGGAAGAAAAATTGCAGCAATCTACCGACAAAATGAACGAACTCGCTCTTCGTCAGGAACAACTGAAAACCCTCACCAACCATCTCACGCAGGAAATCAACGGATTGGACTCTCAATGTGCCGCGTTGCAACAAACCATAGAACAGTGGATTGCGAACAGAAACGACGGCGTCACAGGAAATATGTTGCAAACACTGCTTTCCAAAGACCAAAAATGGATAGAAGGGGAAAGGCAATACCTGAACGGCTTGAAAGAGATAGAAACCGCTGCCAAGGCGACGCTCGAAGAGCGGAAAAAAAATCTGGCGCAGCATCAGGAAGCCAAAGTAAAGCCGCAGGAAGGGGAAACGAAAGAGGCGCAGAATGCACAGCACAGCGCTATGGAAGCCGCCATTGCCGCTAAAAACCAGCGTCTGACGGAAATTGAACTGTCGTTCGTGCAGCACCGGCAAAACTGCGAGCAACTGAAAGCCTTGGCGCAGGAACTGTCTGAAAAAGAGGTGTTATCAACCAACTGGGCTAAATTGAACGAGGTTTTCGGTTCGCAGGCAGGGGTTAAATTTCAGAAAATTGCGCAGCAATACACCTTGGACATTCTGCTGAGTTACGCCAACAAGCATTTGCAAGATTTGTCCAAGCGCTACGAGTTGCAGCGCATACCCGACACGCTGGCTTTGCAGGTGGTTGACCTTGATATGCTGGGCGAAATACGGACTGTCTATTCCCTGTCCGGCGGCGAGTCGTTCCTTGTGTCGCTGGCGTTGTCGCTTGGCTTGTCATCGCTGTCGTCCAACAAATTGCGCATCGAGTCGCTGTTCATTGACGAGGGTTTCGGCTCGTTAGACGCCGACACGCTTCGGATAGCAATGGACGCGCTGGAACAATTGCAAACGCAGGGACGCAAAATAGGCGTCATTTCGCACGTTGCCGAAATGACGGAACGCATAGCAGTGCAGGTGCGGGTGACGAAAACAAACCACGGAAAAAGTTCGGTAACAATCACCGGAAATCTCTGAAAAAGAAAGATTTTTTCACAAAGAAGTTTTTTGTCTGCTTGATTTTCAAAAAAAACATGTATCTTTGCGCGAATTTTCATCAATTCATCAGGAATGAAAAAACGTTTTGTTTTTCTTATTGTAGTCCTTGTGACGCTGGCTTCATGCAGCCAGTACGAACGGTTGCGTAAAAGCACCAATTACTCGTTGAAGTACAGGAAAGCCTTTGAATATTACGGAAAAGAGGATTATATCAAAGCCGGACAACTGTTCGACGATATTGTTTCCATTTACAGTGGAACCAACAAAGCCGATACCGTATTGTACTATCAGGCAATGAGTTACTTCAAACAGAAAGATTATTCAGTGGGCGCGCTCTATTTCAGTTCATTCATTAAAAAAGCCCCCACGTCACCTTTTGCCGAGGAATGCGAATACCTTGCCGGATATTGCTATTACAAGCAAAGTCCGAGGGCTGAACTGGATCAGGAAGTGACCAATGCGGCGATTGAATCGTTCCAAATGTTTATCATGCACTATCCCACCTCAAAATTCAGGGAAGACGCGGCATATCACCTTGCGGAAATGCAGGATAAATTAGTGGATAAATCGTATCTCACCGCCAAATTGTATTTCAATCTCAGCCAGTATAAATCGTCTATCGTAGCGCTGAACAACAGTCTGAACGATTATCCCGAAACCAAGTATCGCGAGGAATTAATGTTTCTTTTGCTGAAATCGAGTTATCTGTATGCTGAAAACAGCATAGCAAAAAAGCAAAAAGAGCGCTACCAGTCCACATTGGATGAATATTATTCATTCATAGGCGAATTTCCAAAAAGCAATTATGCCAAAGAGGCACAAAAAATGTACGATAAAGCAGATTCATACCTAAAAAACAGAATAACCGAAGATGAAGATGAAAAAGTCAAGTGAAAGTAAAGTAAAACAACAGAAGGAAACCGCAGATTCAAAGAAATCCAAAGCGCCCGTAACGACTATTACGAGAAACCTCGACCAGTTGTACGGACCGACGGGTAATATTTACGAAACTGTTGCCATCGTTGCCAAGAGGGCTAACCAGATAAGCGTTGAGACCAAACAGGAACTCAGCCACAAGTTGGAAGAGTTTGCCAACGTGACAGATAATCTGGAAGAAGTGTTTGAGAATCGCGAACAAATTGAAATATCCCGTTTCTACGAAAAGTTGCCCAAGCCAACCTTGACCGCTTTGCAGGAATACCTCGACCATGAAGTGTATTACCGCAATCCCGCAACGGGTATTGAGGCAACCAAGTCATGACGCCATGACACTGAGCGGCAAAAATATTATTGTAGGTATTACGGGAAGCATAGCAGCGTACAAAGCGGCTATGCTTGTTCGTTTATTGGTGAAGGAAGGGGCAGACGTCAGAATCATCATGACGCCGATGGCGAAAGAGTTTATCACGCCGCTCACCATGGCTACGCTTTCAAAACATTCGATACTGGTTGATTTCTTCGACCCCGAAAACGGCGCGTGGAACAGCCATATAGACCTTGGCACTTGGGCTGACGCCTACGTCATAGCGCCCGCTACCGCCAACACCATTGCCAAAATGGCAACAGGCACGGCAGACAACCTGCTGCTGACCACTTTTTTATCTGCCCGTTGTCCCGTATTTGTCGCCCCCGCCATGGATTTGGATATGTTCCAAAATCAGGCAACCAAAGCCAATATCGACACTCTGCAAAACCGGAACGTTCAAATCATCGAACCGGCAACCGGCGAACTCGCCAGCGGATTGGAAGGAAAAGGGCGGATGGAAGAGCCGGAAACGATTGTAAGACGGCTTGCAACGCATTTTGTCCCCAAGGATTACAAGGACAAGAGAGTATTGGTGACGGCAGGTACCACGCAGGAACCGATAGACCCTGTGCGCTACCTCAGCAATTATTCCACCGGAAAAATGGGCTATGCGCTGGCAGAAGAACTGGCACAACGCGGTGCCGAAGTGCTGCTGATTTCCGGTCCCACCGCATTGAAGCCGCTACACCCTGACATACACGTGGTGAACGTACAAACTTCGGCAGAAATGTACCTTGCAGCCGTGAAGGCTTTCCCCGCCTGCCACGCAGCCATTCTCACCGCTGCCGTAGCCGATTTTACGCCCGCTGCGCCGCAACCGCAAAAAATCAAAACAAAACAGGATTTTGCCCTGCCCTTGGTTGCCACCAAAGACATTGCTGCCGAACTGGGAACCATGAAACAAGCCGGTCAGGCGTTAGTGGGTTTTGCCCTCGAAACCAACGACGAAACCGACAATGCCACCCTCAAATTACAGAAAAAAAATCTGGATTTTATCGTGCTGAACTCTCTGAACGACGCCGGCGCCGGATTCGGACACGACACCAACAAAGTGACCTTCATCGACCGCCACGGCAAACAACAACTTTTCGACCTGAAAAGCAAAGCGGAAGTAGCGAAAGATATTGCAGATAATTTGCTGGCACTGATTTGATGGTAAATACAGGTTACACAGTTGTTATACAGTTGTAAATACAGGTTATACAGTTGTAAAATGCAGGTAAATACAAGTTATACAATAATTATACAGTTGTTATACATGGTAAAGACCTGACAGGGTTGAAAATCTGTCAAGGTCAATTTAGGTACCTACGAAGGTTTCGTAGATCTACGAAACCTTCGTAGGTAATTGAATTAATTCTTAATTGCCTCGTGCGTCAGCCGTAATTCGTAATTCGTAATTTTTAATTCTTAATTGAAATAACGATATTGAAGTAATATA
>JAISKR010000357.1 GCA_031260845.1 Bacteroidales bacterium | reverse complement strand
ATGGTTTTGCCCAGATAGTAGCCATCCCAAAATCCACGGTTGAATACGGTTTGCAATCTGTTCATCCATTGCGCTTTCTGCGTTTCGTTGTAGCCGCCGGCGCAATATGCCTGTAAGGCTTCGCTGTAACATTCGCCCACTGTTTTCACGTATTCGGGTCCCCGTGCCCGTCCTTCCACTTTGAACACCCGTACACCGGCTTCAATCATCTTGTCGAGAAAGGCAATGGTGCATAAATCCTTGGGGGACATGATGTGCGGACTGTCTATCTCCAACTGTCGCCCCGTTTCCCTGTCCGTAGCGGTGTAGTTGCGGCGACATATTTGTACGCAACTGCCACGATTGGCTGAGCGGTTGTATTCATGCAGGCTCAGATAGCATTTGCCCGACACAGACATACACAATGCGCCGTGGCAGAACATTTCTATCTGCACCGGTTTGCCCGAAGGTCCGGTAATGTTTTCCGATTCGATGAATTTGGCAAGTTCAGCGACCTGTTCCAGCGTCAATTCGCGGGCAAGCACCATCACGTCGCAGAAACGGGCAAAGAAGCGTACCGCCTCGCGATTGCTGATGTTCAACTGTGTTGAAGCATGAACTTCCACGCCAGCCTGACGTGCGTCAGTCAAGACCGCCAAATCCGACGCTATCAGGGCATCAATGCCGCAATTCTTGGCGGTTTCGATAATTTCCCGCATAGCAGCCAAATCGCTATCATAGATAACGGTATTCAGCGTCAGATACGTTTTCACTTGCCGCTGCCTGCACATTTCGGTTATCCGCGCCAAATCGTCCAATGAAAAGTTGGCAGACGATTCCGAGCGCATATTCAGACCGCCTGCGCCGAAATACACCGCATCGCAATCTGTTTGCAAGGCAGCCGCCAAGGATTCCCACGAGCCTGCGGGCAACATTAATTCCAAATCTTTGCGCTTCACCACAGCCTCATAATTTTTTCAATCTGTCCAATTCCCGTTTGGAATCCTTTTGTTTAATATCCTCGCGTTTATCATACATTTTCTTGCCGCGAGCCAGTGCAATCTCTAACTTGGCAAAGCCTTTTTCGTTCAAAAACATTCGTATGGCGATGATGGTTAAGCCCTTATCCTGCGCTTTGCGTTCCAATTTATTGAGTTCCTTCCGATTTAACAACAATTTCCGTTCGCGCTTGGGGTCATGGTTGTTGCAGGTTCCCAAAAAATACTCGGCGATATGCAAGCCTTGAATCCAGAGTTCGTTGTTGCGAAAAAAGCAATAAGCATCGGTAATGTTGGCTTTTCCGGCACGGATAGACTTGATTTCCGTACCCACCAACTGGACGCCGGCAACGTATTTTTCCAAAAACTCGTACTCAAATGACGCTTTTTTGTTTCTGATATGAATTTGTTGATGTTCAGCCATGAAAAATCAATTAATAATCATGTTCCACTTGGGCTATTTTCTTTTGAAGTGCTTCCATCGCTTCGTCGTGCAACACTTTTTTATACTCAATCGGCATCACTTTCAGAAAATATTTGATGTTGTTCTCCCAACTTGCCAAAATACTCTGAGCCAGTGCACTGTGAGTATAGTTGGCGTGAGCCGTAATCAGCCCGAACAACTCCTGAATATCCGCATTTCCTTCCACCAACGACAGTTCCACCATTTCCATGTTACAGAAATAATCGAATGTGCCTTCGGGATCATATACGTATGCAATGCCGCCGCTCATGCCCGCTGCAAAGTTGTTGCCGGTTGAACCAAGCACTACGGTTCGTCCGCCGGTCATGTATTCGCAGCAATGGTCGCCTGCACCCTCTACTACGGCGGTTGCGCCGCTGTTTCGCACACAGAAACGCTCGCCAACACGCCCATTGATATACACCTCGCCGCCGGTGGCTCCGTAAAGAAGGGTATTTCCGGCAAGGATATTGTGCTCAGGCGCAAAAGTGCTGCCGTGAGGCGGTACCACAATGATACGTCCTCCCGACAATCCCTTGCCGAGATAGTCGTTTGCCTCGCCTTCCAAGCGGAACGTGACGCCCTGCATGAGAAAAGCGCCGAAACTCTGTCCGGCAGAGCCTTTGAACAGCGCTGTGATGGTTCCGTCGGGCAAACCGGCACTGCCATAACGCCGGGCAATCTTGCCGGAAAGCATGGCGCCGGTAGTACGGTCGGTATTGGCAATGGTGGTGCTTATTTCGACCGGCAGCGATTTGTCCAAGGCAGGCTGTGCGCGGCGTATCAATTCAAGATCGAGAATGTTGTCAATCTTGTGGTCTTGCGTTTTGGTGCAACGCAGACTGTTTTCCGTTTTGGGGAAGTAGAGCAAATCGCTGAAATCCAATTTTTTGGTGCGCGGAAATTTGTCAAATGAGCGCAATTCGACCAAATCGGTGCGTCCTATTATCTCTTCCATGCTTCGGAAACCCATTTCTGCAAGGTGTTCACGCACTTCCATAGCGAGGAAAGTCATGAAATTGACCACATAATCGGGTTTGCCTCTGAAACGTGCACGCAGCCTTTCGTCTTGGGTAGCCACGCCCACAGGACATGTGTTCATGTGGCATTTGCGCATCATCACGCAGCCCAACACAATGAGGGCGCTGGTGGCAAAGCCAAATTCTTCCGCGCCAAGCAGGGCTGAGAGGATAATATCCTTGCCCGTTTTGAGTTGTCCGTCTGTTTGCAGGCGAATCTGTCCGCGAAGGTTGTTCATTACCAGCGTTTGCTGGGTTTCCGCAAGCCCTACCTCGCCCGGCATACCTGCATGGCGGATGGAACTTACAGGGCTGGCGCCTGTGCCGCCTTCCGAGCCGCTAATCACTATCAAGTCGGCTTTGGCTTTGGCAACACCTGCGGCAATCGTACCTACACCGCTCTCAGACACCAATTTTACGCTGATAAAAGCGTTTGGATTCACATTTTTCAGGTCGAAAATCAATTGGGCGAGGTCTTCGATGGAATAAATATCGTGGTGCGGGGGTGGCGAAATCAGCGTGATGCCCGGCAGAGAGTGGCGTGTGGCAGCAACAATTTTATCGACTTTGAAACCGGGTAATTGTCCGCCTTCGCCCGGCTTTGCACCTTGTGCGATTTTGATTTGCAACTCATCCGCATTCACTAAATATTCAGCGGTAACGCCGAAGCGTCCGGATGCAATCTGCTTGATAGCGCTGCGCCGGCTCTGTCCGTCCTCGCCAACGACGAAGCGCTTGGGGTCTTCGCCGCCTTCGCCCGTGTTGCTTCGCCCGTGGATGGTGTTCATTGCGATAGCCATAGCCTCGTGAGCCTCTTTACTGATGGAACCGAACGACATAGCGCCGGTGACAAAGCGTTTGGTAATGGCTTCCACAGGTTCCACTTCGTCAATGCTGACGGGTTTGCGCTTGAAAGTGAAGAAATCGCGCAGGAAGACCGGTTGCGTCTTGCCATCGACAATAGCAGAGTATTCTTTGAATTTCCCGTAGTCGCCCAAACGGGTGGCAATTTGCAATTTCGAAATGGTTTCGGGATTCCAAGCATGGTATTCGCCGTCCTTGCGGAAAGCATACATACCCATATTTTTCAGCAATTCCAGATTGGCGTCTTCATCAAATGCCTCATAATGCTGTGTTAAAGCATCCTCGACAATATCATTCAGGTCAATACCGCCAAAGTGCGAGGTCATGCCGCGGAAATAGCGGTCGAGCACCGGTTGGCTGATACCTGCCGTTTCAAATATCTGCGACCCGCGGTAACTGCGAAGTGTAGAGATTCCCATTTTGGAAATCACCTTGAACAGCCCTTTGCTGACGGATTTGATGTAATTTTTCTCAGCCGTAGCATAATCCAACTGTATTTCACGGCGTTTCACCAAATCGTCCAATACTGCAAACGCCATGTAGGGGTTCACACCGCTGGCGCCAAAACCGAAGAGCAGGGCGAAATGCATCACTTCGCGCGGTTCCGCACTTTCCACGATGATGGCAATCTGCATCCTCTTTCGCCTCTCAATCAGATGATGATGAACGGCGGAAATAGCCAGCAGCGAAGGGATAGCCACCTGTTTGCTGTTGACGTTTTTATCACTCAGGATAATATAATTGACGCCATCGTCCACCGCTTTTTCCGCGGTTTTGCAAAGGTCGGTCAGCGCCTGTTCCAATCCGGTAGCCTTTTTGTCGGCGTCGAAGAGCATCGGCAAGGTCAGTGTGCGGAAACCTTTATAATCGAGGTTGCGCAGGATGTCCATATCGCGGTTGTTGATAACCGGACTGGGCAGTTTCAGCATTTTGCAAAGTCTGGGCGAAGGGTTCAGTATGTCGTTCCCTTCCGTACCTATATATATGGATAACGACATGACCAATTCCTCGCGAATGGGGTCGATGGGCGGGTTCGTGACCTGCGCGAACAACTGCCGGAAATAGTTAAACAAGCGTTGCGGCTTGTTCGACATTGGCGGAAGAGGCGTATCGTTGCCCATAGAGCCGGTAGGTTCCTTGCCGTCATTTGCCATCGGAACAATCAGTTTTTCAATGTCTTCCAAAGTGTATCCGAAAGCACGTAATTTTTGCGAATATTGTTCCACATTGTTTTTCACGCTGCGTCCCGATGATATTTCCGAAAGGATGATGCGGTTTTTCGACAACCAGTCCCTGTAAGGATGGGCGTTTGCCAGTTCCTTTTTCAGTTCGGGGTCGTAGGTCATTTTGCCCTCTTTGGTATCAATCATCAGCATTTTGCCCGGTTGCAAGCGTCCGCGTTCCCGTACTTCTGCCGCTTCAAAGGGTAATACGCCTGCTTCCGAGGCTACGACAATCATTCCGTTGTGTGTAATCACATAACGAGCCGGACGCAAGCCATTTCTGTCGAGCATACCGCCGGCATAGCGTCCGTCGGTGAAAAGCAGGGCAGCGGGTCCGTCCCAAGGTTCCATAAGAATACTGTGATATTCATAAAAGGCTTTCAGGTCGTCGGGTATGGGGTTTTTGTTGTTCCAACTTTCGGGCACCATCATGGCAAAAGCATGAGGCAGCGTCATGCCCGACATTACCAAAAATTCGAGCACATTGTCAAATGAGGCGCTGTCGCTCATCCCATCCTGCACAATGGGGAAAATATCTTCTATTTTTTCAAACTTATCCGATTGAAGGATGCCTTCGCGAGCTTCCATCCAGTAGCGATTGCCGCGTATGGTGTTTATTTCGCCGTTGTGCCCCAGAAAACGGAATGGCTGGGCAAGATCCCACGATGGGAAAGTGTTGGTGCTGAATCGGGCGTGTACCAAAGCCAATCCGCTGGTAAAATAGGGATTGGTCAAATCGGTGAAATAGTGGCGCAATTGTGTGGATGTGAGCATTCCCTTGTATAGCAGCCGTTTGCTGGAAAGACTGAGCACATAGAAACGTTTTTTGCTGCTGATTGCCGATTGCAGCACTTCTTTTTCCATCTTTCGGCGGGCAACATAGAGTTTTATTTCTAATTCGTCCTGATTTTCCCCGCCTGTAACGAAAATCTGTTTGGTGGTCGGTTCGTTTTCGCGTGACATGGCGCCAAGGATGTCGCTGTTAACAGGCACATCGCGCACCGCCAACAACTTCAATCCTTCTTTTTCAAGCGTATTGCGAATGATGGTCAGGCATATTTCCTCTTCTTTCTTGTCCTTGGGCAAAAACACCAAGCCTGTCCCGTATTTGCCAACGCCCGGAACGGGAATGCCTTGCAACAAGGTAAACTCATGAGGTATCTGTATCATGATGCCGGCACCGTCGCCTGTTTGGTTATCGGCATTTTCGGCGCCGCGGTGTACCATGTGTTCCAGCACCTGCAAGCCCTTTTCTATAATGTCATGCGATTTGTCGCCGTTGATATTTGCCAACAAGCCTACACCGCAGGAATCATGTTCATACTCTGATTGATATAAACTGTTCATATAATCATTATCTGCTTTTTACTTATAATCAAAATCCCGCAAAATTAATGAATTTTTATCAAAAAACAGGAAATAAAGTTAATTATTTTTTTTGAGCCTGATAGCAAAACCACTCTGCAAATTTTCATGTATATTTGCGGTGGCAATTTTTAAATAGTGATTATGTGCAGGCAAGTATTACAACTGTATCACAATTTATAACTTAATGAACTTTTGGGCATTGGCTCTTTTCCCGTTCCTGTAATATTGCAGGATATACACCCCGGG
>JAISKR010000282.1 GCA_031260845.1 Bacteroidales bacterium | reverse complement strand
GGATTTAAGCCTGCAATAATAACCGGAAATAGCGGCTATTCCAAATAGGTATATCCGTATAACCCCGACCGATAGTTGGACAGAAATTCTTTCCCTTCCTCAGCGGTAATCAATCCGGCTTTCACCGAACCCGACACCCATGTTTCGACTGTGCGTACCAATTTCTTGGGATTGTACTGCACATATTCGAGCACTTCGGCAACCGTTTCGCCGTCAATCAACTTGTCAATCTCGTAGCCGTTGTCGGTCATGGAGATGTGCACCGCGTTGGTGTCGCCGAAAAGATTGTGCAGGTCGCCCAGTATTTCCTGATAAGCGCCCACGAGGAACACGCCGATGTAGTACGATTCGCGGTTTTTAAGCGAGTGTACCGGCAAATGGCTGGAAAAATTTTTGGTGGAAATGAAATTGTCAATTTTCCCGTCCGAGTCGCAAGTGATGTCCTGCAAGGTGGCAAAACGGTCAGGTTTTTCATCCAACCGGTGGATGGGCATGATGGGAAATATCTGGTCGATAGCCCATGAATCGGGCTGGGACTGAAACAGAGAGAAATTGCAGAAATATTTGTCGGAAAGTGATTTGGACAGTTGCCGCAATTCCTCCGGCGCGTGTTTGGAACCTCCCGTAAGGTCGTAGGCTTCGAGCGCCACAGACCAGAAAAGACGCTCGATACGGGCGCGTGTACGCAGGTCTATCAATCCCAGACTAAACAAATCAAGCGCTTCTTCGCGAATTTGCTGCGCGTCGTGCCACGATTCAAGCACTTTGCTCTGGTTGAGGTTGTCCCAGATAGAATAAATATCGCGTATCAGTTCGTGGTCATTGTCCGACACCTCGTCGTCATCGTCCCAAGCGGGGACGGTGGTGGTTTCGAGCACCTCGAAGATAAGCACCGAATGGTGGGCTGTGAGCGACCTTCCCGACTCGGTGATGATGTTCGGATGGGGGAGGTTGTTTTTGTTGCTGGTATCCACAAAGGTGGAGATGGAGTCGTTCACATACTCCTGAATGCTGTAATTGATACTGCTTCCGCTGATGGCTGAGCGTGTGCCGTCATAATCCACGCCCAATCCGCCGCCGATGTCCACGAAATCGACTGCGAAACCCATTCCCCGAAGTTGCACGTAAAATTGCGAGGCTTCGCGCAAAGCGTTTTTAATGCGACGTATTTTTGTCACCTGACTGCCTATGTGAAAGTGTATCAGGCGCAAACAATCTTTCATGTCTTTCTTTTCGAGAATGTCCAAGGCTTCGAGTAATTCGCTCGAATTAAGCCCGAATTTACTGATGTCGCCTCCCGATTCTTCCCATTTGCCGCTTCCGGTGCTGGCTAATTTGATGCGAATGCCTATATTGGGCTTCACACGCAGCCTTTTAGCAATGGTCACCACTAATTTCAATTCATTCAACTTCTCGACCACCAAAAAGATGCGTTTGCCCATTTTTTGCGCCAGAAGCGCCAACTCAATGTAATCCTCGTCTTTGTAGCCGTTGCAGATAATTACCGAATCCGTGTCGGTATTGATAGCCAACACGGCATGAAGTTCCGGCTTGGAACCCGCTTCCAGCCCGATATTGAACTTTTTTCCGTGGCTGACGATTTCTTCCACCACCGGACGCATCTGGTTGACCTTGATGGGGTAGATGATAAAATTCTGCGCCTGATAGCCGTATTCCTCAGAGGCTATTTTAAAACTTTTGAAAATTTTCTCGATTCGGCTGTCAAGAATGTCGGGAAATCGTACCAAAACAGGCGTTGAAACGTCGCGAATAAGCAATTCATCAATTACTTCCTTCAAATCAACGCTGTTGCCGTCGCCTTTTGGCGTAACTATCACATTTCCCTTTTCGTTGATGGAGAAGTAATTCAACCCCCATCCACCAACATTATACAGTTCTCCCGAATCCTCGGTTCTCCATTTTCTCATCTCAAATGAATGACAATTTAAAACTAAACTTAAAAGCGCGAAATTACAGAATGTTACGATGTAAAAATATTGATTGGTAAATATTTTTTTTTAAATAATATGTATGTAATTGATTTTCAATACGCAAAAAATAAAACTTTTTTATATTTGCCCATCTTCGGTTCATTGTTCTGCGTATTTTTTTGCCATGTTGCAAAGAATGTGTACTTTTGACGGATTTTTCAGACCAGCAAACCTCATGTCGATTATTAATTCCATAGTGAATGCCGTTTCTATGCGGCGATTGAAGCAGATTGACCGATTCAGGGAACACCCGACCTTAGTGCAAGAGGAGGTGCTTTTCAGTTTGATACGGAACGCGCAAAATACCGAATGGGGGAAAAAGTGCGATTTTGCAGCCATTCAGTCCATCAGCGATTTTCAGAAAAGGGTGCCGATTCAGACTTATGAGGAATTGAAACCCTACATTGACCGCGTTCGCCACGGGGAAAAGAATATTTTGTGGCCCGGCACAACGAAATGGTTTGCCAAATCATCCGGAACCACCGACAGCAAAAGCAAGTTTGTACCGGTCACCAATGAATCCCTGTCCAACTGCCATTATCGCGGAGGTAAAGACGTAATTTTAGCCTATCTCAGGCAATATCCCAACACTCGAATACTCACCGGAAAGACATTGACGCTCGGCGGAAGTCATCAATTGGATACCTATTATAAAAAGTCATTTTACGGTGACTTATCTGCTGTGATGATAGAAAACGTGCCGTTTTGGGTGAATAATCTGCGTACACCACCCAAAAAAGTTGCCTTATTGAATGATTTTGATGAGAAAATAGCCAAAATAGCGGACATTTCCACCAAACAACACGTTGTATCGTTTACGGGCGTTCCTTCGTGGACTTTGATATTGATGAAATACATTCTTGCCCACACAGGCAAGAACAATATACTGGATATTTGGCCCGATATGGAACTGTTTATTCATGGAGGAGTCAGTTTTCTGCCTTACAGAGAGCAATATCAGCAAATGTTTCCAAGCAGTGATATGCACTATTTGGAAACCTACAACGCCTCGGAAGGCTTTTTCGCCTTGCAGGACAATGCAGACAGCGATGATATGCTGCT
>JAISKR010000241.1 GCA_031260845.1 Bacteroidales bacterium | reverse complement strand
GGAAACGCTTTCCCTGCGCGTGGAACGCCACGTTCAGAACACGCAGGCGCTTGCTGAATGGCTCGAAAAGAACCCAAAGGTGGAATACGTGAACTATCCGGGCTTGAAAAGCAGCAAATATTACGAATTGGGCAAGAAATACCTGCCGAAAGGACCGGGCGCCGTGCTCACTTTCAAACTGAAAGGCGACCCGAGCAACGCCGACACGCTTATCAACAACGTGAAACTGCTCAGCCATCTGGCAAACGTGGGCGACGCCAAATCGCTCATTATCCATCCGGCTGCCACCACGCACGAGCAACTTTCGCCGGCTGAACAAAAAGCGTCGGGCGTTGAACCCGGCTTGATTCGTATTTCCGTAGGCATCGAACACATCGACGACATCAAAGCCGACATCCAACAGGCTTTGGATGCAGTAAAATAGTGCTTCATTTTGTTTATTATTGGGATGAGAAGAAAAGGGACGTGATGATTTTTCATGCCCCTTTTTGATTTTTTATCATCATAAATATATTTTTTTTTCATTTTGCTATTTTATTGAATAGATTTTTCCTATCTTTGCCACCGTCTTTTTGTTTAGAGAAAACGGTAATCAATTGCAAATCATAAATAATGATATAGTATGGTCAATATAAATCCGGCAGAAGTATCGGAAGTCCTGAAAAAACAAATAGAAGGGTTCAAAACGGATATTGAACTCGAAGAAGTAGGTACGGTTTTGAATGTGGGCGACGGAATTGCCCGTATTCACGGACTGTTGAACGTTCAGGCGAACGAAATGATTGAGTTTCAGAACGGCATGAAAGGCATCGTGATGAACCTTGAAGAAGACAACGTGGGCGTAGTGCTACTCGGAATTTCCAGCGGAATCAAGGAAGGCGACAGCGTGAAACGGCTCAACATCATCGCATCCATTCAGGTGGGCGAAGGCTTGCTGGGGCGCGTAGTGAACACCATCGGCGAACCGTTGGACGGCAAGGGACCTATCGACGGCGCCTTGTACGAGATGCCCTTGGAACGGAAAGCGCCGGGCGTGATTTATCGCCAGCCTGTGCGCGAACCCTTGCAAACAGGTATCAAGGCAATTGACGCCATGATTCCCATCGGACGCGGACAGCGCGAGTTAATCATCGGCGACCGCCAGACGGGCAAAACAGCCATCGCCATCGACACAATCCTTAATCAGAAAGAGTTTTACGAGAAAGGCGAACCGGTTTACTGTATCTACGTGGCTGTGGGACAAAAAGGTTCAACGGTTGCCAGCCTCGCACAGACATTGGAAGAACACGGCGCTATGCCATACACGACCATCGTGTCCGCAACAGCGGCGGCGCCGGCGGCTTTGCAATATTACGCGCCCTTTGCGGGCGCTGCCATCGGCGAATATTTCCGCGATACGGGACGCGCCGCCTTGGTGATATACGACGACTTGTCGAAACAGGCGGTGGCATACCGCGAAGTGTCGCTGCTGCTGCGCCGTCCGCCGGGACGCGAAGCATATCCGGGCGACGTGTTCTATCTGCACTCGCGACTGCTGGAACGCGCGGCAAAAATCATCGCATCCGACGACATTGCCGCCCAAATGAACGACTTGCCGGACGTACTCAAACCGATGGTGAAAGGTGGCGGCTCGCTGACAGCCCTGCCCATCATCGAAACGCAGGCAGGCGACGTGTCGGCGTACATCCCCACCAACGTCATATCCATCACCGACGGACAGATATTCCTTGAAAACAACCTGTTCAACGCCGGTATCCGTCCCGCCATCAACGTGGGAATATCGGTATCGCGCGTGGGCGGTAACGCACAAATCAAGGCAATGAAGAAGATTGCAGGTACGCTGAAACTCGATCAGGCTCAGTTCCGCGAATTGGAAGCCTTCTCGAAATTCGGTTCCGACCTCGACGCCGCCACCCTGTCCATTATCGACAAAGGACGCAAAAATGTGGAA
Source organism: Bacteroidales bacterium (assembly GCA_031260845.1). Classification (GTDB taxonomy): domain Bacteria; phylum Bacteroidota; class Bacteroidia; order Bacteroidales; family UBA4181; genus JAIRLS01. Next base: position 7,754 of record JAISKR010000241.1, on the reverse strand, counting down.
CTGCTCAAACAGGGACTGCATTCGCCTTTGCGCGTGGAACAACAGATTGCGGTTATTTATTGCGGTACAAAAGGACTGCTGAAAGCCATTCCGATTGACAAAGCACGGGAATTTGAGGCGGAATTTCTCAAATTGCTGGACGTAGAGTATCAGAATGAATTGAAGCAACTGTCCGCAGGCGTATTTACCGACGACGTCGGCAAAGCGCTGGAACTTGCTGCACGAACCATCGTGCTGAAATACATCGACAAGCCGGAAGAGGCAGTTGAGGGTTAATAAATCATGTCATCATCAATATTCATTTGAATGGCAAATTTAAAAGAAATACGAATCAGGATAGCATCTGTGGTTTCCACACGGCAGATTACCAGCGCCATGAAGATGGTGGCTGCCGCTAAGTTGAAAAAAGCGCAGGATACCATCGTCAATTTCAGACCTTACGCGCGTAAGATGCAGGAAATAATGGTGAATGTGGCGTCTGCCGCAGGCAATGTGGACGGCAACGTGTATGCCGAAGACCGCGACTGCCACAATGCCTTGGTGGTGGTGATTACGTCCAACCGCGGCTTGTGCGGCGCGTTCAATTCCAACGCTATCAAGGAAGGTGTGCGCACTGCCGAAAGCAAATACGGCGAGTTGCTGAAAGAAGGAAAGGTGCATTTCTACACCATCGGCAAAAAAGGCTACGACAACCTTAGCAAGCGCAACCTGCCCATCGACCGGCAGGATTTCAGTATTTTCGACAACCTCACCTACGACAATGTGGCGCTCATTGCCGAATTGCTGATGGATGCCTTCAAATCGGGCAAATACGACAGCATTGATATTGTTTACAACGGCTTTGTCAATGCAGCAGTGCAACAGGTGACGGTGCAGCATTTTCTGCCGCTGCTGCCGGAAGAGGAACCCGAAATCAAGTCCAAGACAAAAAAAGTAAAAACAGATTATATTTACGAACCGAGCAAGGAATTTATCATCAAGGAACTGATACCGCAGAATCTGAAAATGCTGGTGTATCAGGCATTGCTCGATTCTGTGGCTTCGGAACACGGCGCCCGCATGACTTCCATGCATCAGGCAACCGACAACGCCTCTCAACTCATCACCGACCTCACCCTGCAATACAACAAAGCGCGGCAGGCATCCATCACCAACGAATTAGTAGAAATTGTCAGCGGCGCAGAAGCCTTGAACGGGTAAAAAATACAGGTGATACAGTAGTGATACATGGTGATACAATCGTTATAAATTGTGGTACATGATGCAATGATTTCACTTTTTTTGCGTTCATCAAAATAAGCGTATATGTGGATTTTTTTAGCCCTTTTGTCAGCCATCCTATTGGGGGTGTATGACATCCTGAAAAAGTTTTCGTTGCGCGATAATCCTGTGTTTCTGGTGCTGTTAATATCAACCTTCACAGGCGCTTTGATTTTTTTGCCTGCCGTGGTGATGTCGGGGCTGTTTCCCGAGTATGCCGTGCAACAGTTCTGGTACATTGCACCTGCCAACATCCGGACACATGGGCTGATAGGCGTAAAATCCTGCATCGTCGGAGCATCATGGGTATTGTCCTATTACGCTGTGAAATATTTGCCGCTCACCATCGTGTCGCCGATACGTTCCACAGGTCCGCTATGGACGCTGATTGGCGCTTTGGTGATTTTCGGCGAACGGCTGAATCCCTTGCAATGGGTGGGTTTGGCTGCCAGCCTTACCTGCTTTTGGCTTTTCTCGCAAGCTGGACGAAAAGAAGGTTTCTCTTTCCGCAACAACCGATGGATATGGTGCATATATGCAGGCACGCTGCTTGGCTCGATCAGCGGTTTGTACGACAAATATTTGCTGGCGCATTACGACAGAATGGTGGTGCAGGCGTATTTTTCCCTGTATTTGGTGCCGGTTATCCTGCCTTTTGTCCTGTTCAAATGGCTTCCGTCGCGAAAACAACAACCCTTGCATTGGCGTTATACCATCCCTCTGATTGGGATATGCCTCACCTTAGCCGATTATGTTTATTTCTACGCCCTTTCTTTCCCCGATTCATTAGTTTCCATCGTTTCGACAGTACGAAGATGCAGTGTTGTCGTGCCTTTTCTGGCAGGCACCATTCTGCTTCACGAAAAAAATATCCGTCGCAAAGCGCTATGCCTGCTGGGAATGTTAATCGGAATCGGTATCATTATCTGGGGAAGCAAGTAATGGGGTTATTTCAAAACCTCAGATACTTTGGCTTTTAAAGCACCACCCTGTTGAACGAACACATTGCAAAGGAAGAGATTGCTGCTCGGTTGGGCGTCCTTAGTTATTACGTTTGAGCAGCATTCCTGCCAGATTTTTCAATCCTTCTTTGCGCGAATCATCGGCAATCTTAACCTTTTGCAGATGCTGCATCGTTTCAATGTAGTATTCCTCAATGGTTTGCTGCACTATCTTGTTAACGTCCAATCGGTCGTAGATGGCTTTCACCTGATTGATTTTCACATTGTCCGCTATTTCGCGGTTGTTGAGCAAGCCTGTCAACCGGCTGCGGGTAGCGGCGTCGGCTCGTTCGAGGGCTGTAATCAGCAAAAAGGTCTTTTTTCCTGTCAGAATGTCGCCTCCTGTGGCTTTACCGAACACTTTGGGGTCGGAATACACATCGAGCCAATCGTCGAGAATTTGGAAGGTCAAGCCCAAGGAAATGCCGAAATTGTAAAGCGCTTCGGCATTCTGCTTGTCTGCGCCCCCGCATATTGCGCCTGTTTTCAAACTCGCCGCAAGCAACACAGCGGTTTTAAGGGTAATCATCTGCCGGTATTCGTCAATGGACACATCAGAGCGGGTTTCAAAATTCATATCATATTGCTGACCTTCGCAAACCTGCAAAGCAGTGTCGGAAAAAACCTGCAACAAGGATGACAGCAAATCTTGGCGGGATTGAGCAAGATATTGATACGCCAACACCTGCATAGCGTCGCCTGACAGAATGGCTACATTTTCCGACCATTTCTTGTGTACAGTCGGCTGATTGCGGCGAATATCCGCCTTGTCCATCACATCATCGTGCAATAGCGTGAAATTGTGGAATACCTCAATGGCAACTGCCGGCATTACCGCCTGTTGCACGTCGTCGCTGAAAAGATTGCAAGCCATCAGCGTCATAGCGGGACGAATGCGCTTGCCGCCTTGTTTCAGAACATACTCAATCGGCTCGTAAAGGCTATGTGGCTCTTTCATGCCGATTTTTTGGCTATTTATTTGTTTCTCAACGAGATAACAACATTCTTCAAGTGAGTACATCAATTATGTATTTTAAGATTAGGTACAAATTTTATTCCAAAAACTGTTTCAAACTGACGTAAAACAAGTTTTTTTACCGTCGCCATATCCCATTTTTCTCCCGTTTCCTTTTCCAGCGAGGTCACGCCCCTGTCGGCAAAGCCACAGGGGTTGATATAGCCGAAGTAGTTCAGGTCGGTGTTGACATTCAGCGCGAAGCCGTGCATGGTGACAGACTGCGAGCAGCGGACGCCGATGGCGCAAATCTTGCGAACAGCAGGCGTTTGAATATCCAACCACACGCCGGTAGCCTTTTCCAAGCGGCATCCCTTTAATCCGTATTCGTCAATGCTGCGGATAACTACCTCTTCCAAGCGATAAATATAGTCTTTGATGCCGGTTTCGAGCGCATCCAAGCGGAAAACAGGATACACCACCAACTGACCGGGACCGTGGTAGGTGATATCCCCGCCCCTGTCCGTGCGAATCAATTCGGCGCCCTTCGCTTGCAACAGAAGCCTGTCCGCCAGCATATTATTTTGGTTTCCGTGCTTGCCAAGCGTATAAACGTGCGGATGCTCTACCATCAGCAAGTAATGGCGCCCGGGTTTGCCTGCCAATCTTTCGGCAATCAACTCTTCCATCAGCATTTCCTGCTGCTGCCAAGCCTCCCGATAAGGCGTCACGCCCAAATCCATATATTGCACCTCATTCATCATTTATCCGTTTATCGCCATTAACCATTAATAATTAACCATTAACAATTATTTCACGTGCTTTTCCGCATGATAACTCGACCTGACCAAAGGACCGCTCTCCACGTGTCTGAATCCCCTGTCTTTTCCTATTTTCCCGTATTCTGCAAATATATCGGGATGAACGTATTCGCACACTGCAATATTGGTTTTCGCCGGTTGCAGGTACTGCCCGATGGTCATCACGTTGCAACCCGCTGCGAGCAGGTCGTCCATCGTTTCGAGAATTTCATCGCGCGTTTCGCCAAGTCCCAGCATGATGCCCGATTTGGCAATGACGCCGGACGCGGCAATTTGTCGGATGACATTCAGCGAAACGTCGTAAGTGGCGCGGCTTCGCACCTGTTTGGTCAATCGCCGCACGGTTTCCAAATTGTGCGACGCCACTTCGGGATGCACATTCAACAACAGGTTAATGAGTTCGTTGTTCCCCTGAAAATCAGGAATTAACGCCTCTATGGTAGTGTCGGGATTTTCCTTTTTTACGGTTTTCAGCACCTGCACCCAGTGCGCAGCGCCCAAGTCGGGCAAATCATCGCGGTCAACAGACGTGATAACGGCGTGTTTCAGCGTCAGCAGTTGCACCGAACGGGCAATATGCTCAGGCTCTCCGGCATCCAGGGGGGCAGGACGTCCTGTTTTTACGTTGCAAAAACGACAGGCGCGAGTACAGACGTCGCCGCATATCATGAAAGTGGCAGTGCCGCAACCCCAACATTTCCCTTGATTGGGGCATCTTCCGCTGCTGCATATCGTGTGCAGCCCATGTCGGCGAACGATGTTGCCCACATCCGCTGATAGTTTCCCCTGCGGCAATCTGATTTTCAGCCAGTCGGGTTTCCTTCTGCCCTTATTTTCCACACTATTCATAAGGCTCTTTGGGGTACATTTCGTTCCACCACGCACTGTCATCGTGCAGCCATCTGGCAAACCACGCCATAATGGTGTTATTCCAGCGAATACGCTTGTCAAAATCAAGAATATGGTGATTTTCCCCTTCAACGGAAACGTATTCAACTGTTTTGCCGAGAATTTTCAGGGCGGCGAACATCTGGATACTCTCGCCGGGGGGCACATTGGTGTCGGCATTGCCATGCAATAAAAGGATGGGTGTTTTGATTTTGTCGGCTGCGAAAAGCGGACTGTGATTGATGAACAAATCCTGATTGTTCCAAGGATACGAGTCGGCGGCAGCCAAAGAATTGTAGGAATATCCCCAATATCCTTCACCCCAATAACTCGTTACATCGCTGATGCCCGCGTGTGACATGGCTGCGGCAAAAATATCGGTGCGGGTTTGCAGGTACATGGTCATAAACCCGCCATACGAGGCTCCCATACAGCCTATTTTCGAGCGATTTACGTAAGAATGAGCATCGCAAAATTTTTGCGTTCCTTCAATAATCTCATTGGCAGTATATTCGCCCCAAGCGTTGACGTGGCGCGTCGAATATTCCTGTCCAAAGCCGATAGCGCCGCTCGGTTGAAGCACATACACCACATAATCTTGGTTGGCATAGAGATGGAATGGATAACGACCTTCAAATGTGCGCGATACGGGGGTTGTGCCTCCGTAATAATAAACGATGGCAGGATATTTTTTCGAGGCGTCGAAATTCGGGGGCAGATAAACGCGACCTTTCACCGTGTTGCCGTATTGCGACGTAAAATCCCAGTTTTCCACTTTTGCCAAAGTGACGTCTGTCACGATATTTTCGGCAGGGGACGCAAGAAGGGTTTCCTTCTGAGTGCGTACATCGTATTTAAACGCCTTGGGCGGATGAGTAGTGCTTTCGCCGACACATAAGGCATTGTTGCCGCCCAAACGAAATGCGCTGAGGTATTCCACCGACATTTTGAGCACGTCGAACGTCTTTTTAACCGTGTTATAGCGGTAACAACGTTGGAAATCCTCGTCAACCACCACAAAATAAATGAGATTGTCGGCTTTGTTCCATTTAGCCGAACTTATCGAGGGGTTAAACGTTTTGGAAATGGCTTCGATTTTTTTAGTGGCAATATCATAAATATATGCTTGATTATCAGCGCTATTTGGTATTCCTTTCACAGCGGGGTCTTTACCGATATTATTGAAAGATTCGGGACCGCCTGTGAACAGAAGTTGTTTTCCGTTTGGCGAAAATGTTGAAACATTTCCATCTTTAATATTGGCAAAAAGGGTATCCACCTTCATCGTTTCGACGTTCAACAGGCAAATGGTGTGTTCCGAGAACGGACGTTCGGTATATTTATCGCGGCTTGTGACAAATACAATCGCTTTTCCGTCAGGGCTGATTGCCGAAAGGTGGGCGCCACGATTGCCGAAGACCAATTGTTGCATGGAACCGGTGGTTATATCGTATTTGTACAGGAATGAACGGTTGCGCCACCCACCAATCCTGTCTTCCGGCGTGATGATGCGATGAACGCCGCCATCTTTCACCTCTGTGGCTTTGTCGGTTACGCTGATGACAAGATATGTGCCGTTCGGCGATATGCGGATAGCCCCCTCTGGCAGGTCTTCTGCGATGACCGTTTCGGCAAACGACGGCAAATCTACCACTACCAATCGTTTCCCGTTTGCGCCGTCTTCGGTGTAATAAATTTTATCGCCGGTAGGCATCGGCTGATAACCCTTGTTTTCAATATTGTTTTGTATAATTTTCCCTGTTTCCATGTTGTACAGCGCCAATTTTTCAGAGCGTTTCCCCTTGGGCAAAACTGTGGACGTGCGAAGTATCGCAAAACGCCCATTATCGGTGATGAGAACAGCCGACGGACGGTCGCCTTCGAGCACATCGCTCATGGTGTATTGCCGTTTCGCAGGTTTTGCTTCGACAGTCAGTTTGCCGAGTTCGTTTTCTGTTTTTGTTTCCACAGTTATTTTAACGGCGCTTGGTAGAGAATCATTCGCCAACGAAAGGCATTTGATGGTGATATTGTGTGTCCCCGGTTCGAGAGACAGTTCACATTTGGCGGTTTCAGCCTTGTCCAACGATTTTTCACGACTTGTTTTTTCCGTTGTTTTCTTATTGTCAATAATCAACGCCACGGCTTTCGGTGTGGTCACTTTCAGTGTCGCTTTTGTGTAAAGCGTATTGGATACGGTAAAACTGAAAAGTCTGATGGTCGAAGTGTTGCTGTTCGCGTCGTTACAGGTAATCCACCCGTCTGACGCCGTGGTTTTAACAGCATTTTTTGTGTAGAATGTCTGAGAAATATGCGTGTTCAGTTCACGTTTTACATCGAATTTGTCGCCAAAAATGTTTACGCTGTCGCTGATAACGGGTTTCGTTAAAGAAACAGGGGTAGAAACGACACATTCGTTCACTTCGATGATATTTTTGTTACTCTGTTGGGCAAAAGAATTGACAACCAGCGATAAGGTCAAAAGAATGAATGGATATTTTTTCATTTCCTATCGTTATTAAAATTATTATTTTGGCTACAAAAGTATGCTATTAATTTTAATTTTTTCAAAAAAAAAGTTCTATTTGTTGGTCGGTAGTGATTTTTTTATTACTTTTGGACATTTATTTCAAGTGTATGACATCGAAAGTTTATTTTACGGATTTGCGTACCAAACCCGGGCGTAATCTGCTGGACAAGTTGGAAATACTCATCAAGAAAGCAGGGATTGAGAAAATTGATTTAAAGGATAAATTCACTGCCGTGAAAATTCATTTCGGCGAGCCGGGCAATCTGGCGTATATCCGTCCGAATTATGCGGCACGCTTG
>JAISKR010000078.1 GCA_031260845.1 Bacteroidales bacterium | reverse complement strand
TTTTTAAATAAGGTAAAAATAAGGTTTCCTCGCTATATTCTGAAAGTTTACATTGGTGGTAACATTGCGGATAGTCATTATATTAATGTATAAAATCACCTCATCTTGGTGCCACTTTTTCAAAAAAAGTTTGTTTTCGATACAATTTTTTGTATTTTTGCAGCGTAAACGGCGAAGCCCTCAATGAAGTTAATTTATAAACGATAAGAAATAATGTATATTAAACGTTTAATAGACAGTAAATTATTGGATTGGAAGAAGTCAAAAATCCATAAGCCGATTTTATTGCGTGGCGCAAGACAAATTGGCAAATCGTCTTCGGTAAGAGAATTTGGTAAACAGTTCGACAATTTCGTTGAAATAAATTTCGAAAAAAAAGAACATTTACAAACGAAAACGGTGTTTGAACGGTCATCTTCCCCTCAAAAAATCGTTGAAGAACTGGAAGCCATATACGGGCAACCCGTTAGAGCCGGAAAAACATTGTTGTTTCTCGATGAAATTCAAGCCTGTACGCCTGCGATTGAGTCACTTCGGTACTTTTACGAAGAAATGCCGGAACTTCACGTAATAGCGGCAGGTTCGCTGTTGGAATTTGCTTTGCAGGAAATTCCTTCTTTCGGCGTGGGGCGCATTACATCCATTTTTATGTACCCGCTCTGTTTCATCGAATATCTGCGTGCGATGGGTTTTGATGCGATGGCAAACAAAATTGCGGCAGCAACACCCGAACACTCTTTGTCAGAAGCAATTCACACAAATATCATCAATCACCTTGTTCGATTCATCGCTATCGGAGGAATGCCGGAAGTAGTTAAAACATACATCGAACACAATGATTTGCTTCAATGCCAGAAAGTTTTGGATGATTTGATGGATACCTATTACGACGATTTTTCAAAATACAAAAAGCGAGTGCCCCCAACGCGACTTAGAGATGTTTTTTCGTCGGTAATGGAACCATGCTGTAAAAAATTTACTTATTCCAATGTTTCAAAAGAGGCAAATATAGACCAAGTGAAAGATTCGCTGATGCTCTTGGAAATGGCAGGATTGATACATCCTGTTCATCACAGTTCTGCCAACGGAATACCACTTGGCGCACAAATCAACCGGAAATTTACCAAATATATTCCATTTGATACCGGAATTTTTCAACGATTTTTAGGATTAAATATCGGCGAAATTATTATAGGTCAAACACTTGAACAAATAAACAAGGGCGATATTGCCGAATTATTTGCAGGTTTGGAAATGTTAAAGGCAATGCCAACCAATTTACACCATCAATTATACTATTGGCAAAGAGAAAAAAACGGCAGTCACGCACAAGTAGATTATTTGTTTCAAAAAGGACAAGCAATCATTCCCATTGAAGTAAAATCGGGAACAAGCGGTAAAATGCAAAGTTTGCACCTTTTCATGCACGAAAAACAGTCGAAATACGGTATCCGCACCACATTGGAAAATTTTTCTCAATACGAGAAAATAAAAGTCTTTCCGTTGTATGCAGTATCCAATTTTATAACTGCTTCCCACTTTTCCGCAGGTTGAACTCGTCGCAATTTATGATGAGTTGCCGGAATATTACGATTTGTACCGCAACGCAAAAACGCCTGAAATTCACATTTGAAAATCAGGCGTTTATCGTTTTTACTTGTAGTCGGTAGGGGAATCGAACCCCTATGGCAAGAATGAAAATCTTGAATCCTAACCCTTAGATGAACCGACCGTACGGCTTTAAAAAAGCGGTGCAAAGATATAAAAAAAATTAATTCGCAATACGTAATGATAAAAAAAAGTTTTATATTTGCACAATTAATTTTAAACTTACCTATCATGAAAAGAGTAGTATTATTAGCCATCGCAGCCATTCTGACCGTATCGGCAGCGCAGGCGCAGGACAAACGTTACGGCGTAGAAAGCCTCATTCTGAAGAAAACCACAACGGTTATGGGGCAAACCATGTCATCCATTCAGTACATTGCCGACTGGGGCAATCAAGAATCGGTAGAAACCTTTGTGAGTATGGGAGGGCAGGTATTCACTGTCTTCTCGCTGATGAAAGACGGTTATATGTACAACGCCAATCTGGCTGTGAAACAAGGCACCAAAATCAATATGGCGGCTATGGACGATTACAAGTCGGTGAACTACCAGAAACTTACCGATGAAATAATAAAAAAGTACAACATTGAGGACAAGGGCGTCGAAAAATTTCTCGGCAAAGACTGCAACAAATACACCCTTTCATTCACTACGCAGGGGCAATCGGTAAATGCCACCGTTTTGGTGTGGAAGGGGATGACTCTTAAATCCGCTGTGAATGTGATGGGCAACGCTGTCACCGAAGAAGCAACAGAGATTTTAGAAGGCAAAAGTATCCCCAAAGACAAGTTTGTACTGCCTGAGGGAGTGAATTTTACTGAAGTAAACCCACAAGTGAAGTAAACCCACAAGGATAAATTTCTTATTATTTAAAATCATCTATCATGAGCACTATCAGACAAATATCCATCTTTTTGGAGAACAAATCCGGACGCCTCACGGAGGTGCTGGAAACTTTGGGAAGCGGCAATATCAACATCACGGCGCTGACCATTGCCGATACGTCGGAATACGGCATTCTGCGGTTGATTGTAGCCGACCCCGACGGAGCGTGCAACTTGCTGAAACAGCGCGGATTCAGCGTCAATCTGACGGAAGTGATTGCTCTGTCTGTATCCCATCAGGCAGGCTCGCTGGCGCAAGTAATGACAAAATTCTCGGCAGAAAAACTGAGCATAGAATATATGTATGCTTTTTGCCTCGGCGAAAAGGCGATTATCGTGCTGCGTACCGACAACCGCCAAAAAGCGATGGAAGTAATTGAGAGTAACCGGTTTGCCCTCATCAACGAAAACGACATCAAAAAAATTTAATCTATTTTTCAAAAATGATTTGGAACGAAACATTTGAGTGCATGAGCCGCGAGGATATGCGGCGCTGTCAGAGCAGAAGATTAGTCGATACGGTGGAACGGGTGTATCACAATGTGCCTTTTTACCGGAAGAAAATGCAGGATATGGGCGTCAGTCCCGAAGATATTCACGGCATTGAAGACCTGCCGAAACTTCCGTTTACCACCAAGAAGGATTTGCGTGACAACTATCCATACGGGCTTTTTGCCGTGCCGATGAGCGAAATTGTGCGCATCCACGCATCGTCGGGCACCACAGGCAAGCCGACCGTGGTGGGCTACACCCGCAAAGACCTTGCCACGTGGAGCGAGGTGATGGCGCGTACCATGACTGCCGCCGGCATTACCCGCCACGATTTTGTACACGTGGCTTACGGTTACGGTATGTTCACCGGCGGATTCGGTGCGCACGGTGGCGCTGAAAAGATTGGCGCGTCGGTCATTCCCATCTCAG
>JAISKR010000032.1 GCA_031260845.1 Bacteroidales bacterium | reverse complement strand
GCGCCGGTCAACTGCGCCAGCACTAATCCGGCGCCGCCACCGTAGAACAAACCGCCGTCGGTTGCCAGCAATCCGGTGAGTATCGTGCCGGTAAATCCGCAAACGCCGTGTACCGACGAAGCGCCCACAGGGTCGTCGATTTTCAGCACGCGGTCGATAAATTCAACGGAATACACCATGAGTATGCCGCAAATAGCGCCGACGATGATGGCTCCAATGGGCGATACGGCGTCGCAACCGGCAGTGATACCGACCAATCCCGCCAACAAGCCGTTGAGCGTGAGGGACAGCGACGGTTTCTTGTATTTCATCCAAGCGGTAAGCAGCGAGAAGACGCCACCGGCAACAGCCGCCAAGTTGGTGGTGAGGAACACGTGCGAAATGGCTACGCGATTCTCTTCGCCCGAAGCGGCTAACTGCGAACCCGGGTTGAATCCAAACCAGCCAAACCACAGGATGAAAACGCCCAGAGCGGCAATGGTGAGGTTGTGACCGGGGATGGCTTTCGAGGTGCCGTCTTTTGCGTATTTACCGATACGGGGACCCAGCACCAACGCGCCCATCAAGGCAATCCAGCCACCCACGGAATGTACGATGGTGGAACCGGCAAAGTCGTGGAATGCAGCGCCGAAAGTGCTCATCATGAAACTGCCTTCTTCGCCGTTCATCAGCCAGCCGCCGCCCCATGTCCAGTGTCCTGAAATCGGATAGATGACGGCACTGATGATGACGGAATAGACCAGATACATGTGAAACCGGGTACGTTCCGCCATAGCGCCCGATACGATGGTGGCTGCCGTAGCGCAGAACACGGTCTGGAACACGAGGAATCCCTCCACCGGCAAATCTGTCGGGTTAAGACCGTCTAAACAGAAGAAGTTGGGAATACCGATGAAACCCGCTCCCTCAGCGCCAAACATGATACCGAAGCCAACAAAGAAAAACAACAGAGAACCTATCGAAAAATCAACAAAGTTCTTCATCAGAATGTTCGCCGTGTTTTTGGTGCGGGTAAAACCTGCCTCCACCATGGCAAACCCCGGATTCATAAAGAACACGAGCATGGCTGCCAGCAGCATCCATACGGTGTCAAGCGAAAGCGCGTTGTCTGCCACGGTGGCTGCCAATTCGGCAAGCGCAACCGGTGCAGAATCGGCAATCGGTGCAGCCTCTACAATAACCGTTTCAACAATTTGTTCGGTGGAAGGCTCAGGTGCAGCCTCCTGTGCATGAATTTTCGACGCAAAAGTAACGCCTGCTATTGCTATTAATACAAACAATACAAATCTTCCATGCAATGATTTAAAATATGTTTTCATAAATCTAATTTTTAAAATTTAACAATCAATTATTTAGGGTTATACAAAGATATATCGCCGCGTTCGCCTGTGCGGATACGGATGGAATCGTCAATCGGCGATATGAAAATACGTCCGTCGCCTATTTCGCCTGTTTGGGCGGTTTTGACGATGGCTTCCACGGTGCGTTCCACATTCACGTCGCGCACCACGATGGTGAGCAGCGTCCGCTCAATGTAACTGGTGTCATACACCACGCCGCGGTAAATGCGTTCCTGCCGTGTTTTGCCCACGCCGCGCACGTCATAATAGGAAAACCATTCAATATCGGCTTCCAAAAGAGATTCCTTGACTTCTTCAAATTTGGTTTTGCGAATAATCGCTTCAATCTTTTTCATTTTGTTTTACTTTTAAAATTAAAAACTAATTCCGAATACTAAAAATGTATCTTCTTTAGCAGGGTTGAAAATCAACTGTCCGTATATCGGCAACGAAAACTTATCGGTAATGGAAATCTCTTTGGATGCTTTCAGCGAAATATTGGTTACCGCAAATCCTTCTGTTCCATTGTTTTGATAAATGTCTTCACCGGTAAAGGGATCGACGCCAATCACCTCACCATACGCATATCCCGTGGTGTACAACTGGTTGCTTTTCCACGGGCTGACGCCCAAAGCAGCGGTCAGATTGACACTGCCGATAGAAAAATCGTACCCCGCTTCTACATAAGTGGAAAATGCTCTTTTCAAATCCGTTCCATCGGCATATTTATCGCCGGAACCGAGTACCATTGTGTTCCACGACAAACCAAGTCCGCAATCAAACGAATAACCCAGATTCACTTCCAACCAATGCGAAGACGCATCTTTCTTGAATTGGAAATAGTTTTGAGCGCCTTCGCCTTCCCACCAATAATCGGTCAAACCAATCGTAAAATTGCCGATGGCAAAAGTAGCGAAAAGGTCAACCTCTTTCTGGAATCCAATAAATTCCATACTTCCCCACGAGCCGATGGTAAAATTACCTGCGGTGAAACTCACAGTGGGTTGAAAACTTGCGCCGGCACTGAACGCGCCGCGCCATACATACGAACTGACTAAGTCAGCTCCTACGGAAAAATCCGTTTCTGCTCTGCTGTTAGCAGGCATAAGCAGCATTGCTGCCAATATAAATAAAAAAATCTTTTTCATGTTGAATTTAATTTAAAATAATGATAAAAAAACGGTCAGCATCTATCAAAGATACTTGACATTTGTAATTGAACCGGTTGCGGGACGTAATTTAACGCTGGTCTTGGCTAAATCCCTTTTGGTTGTCCGGCAAAACGCAGAAATATAGGCTGTGGTCTGTAAGCATATATTTGTGGTGTTTGTCATTTTCCCCCGAGGGGGTTCTGGCAATGCGTCATCATTAATTTATTACTCATTTTCTTTACGTTTTTAAAAATTTGACACCGCAAAGATACGAGATTGTAACTAAATATCAAAATTTAATTTACAAATTTACGTATTAAATGATATTTAGTTATAATTTATTATTAAATATGCAAATTTAATAACAGAACGATATTTTAAATTCGGTTTTGAATAGCATCTGTGTTAAATTGAAATAAGACATGGAAACAGGCTCCGTTAAAATAGTCTGCTATTCCAGTTGGACAAAGATATTCCTATATCAGAAATGATATAAGGTGGTGGATTAATTCATCTGTGTAATATTTAATTTTGATAATTGCAATAAATGGTCTATATTTGTGTCCAAAATGAAGATATGAAATTTGGAGTAGTTAATTTTCCGGGAAGCACTGGTTTTGCTGATACCATGTACGCTTTACAGTTTGTATTGGAACAGGAAGCCGTACAAATTTGGCACGACAGTCGTTCACTTCCTTCCGTCGATGTGGTGGTGCTGCCTTCGGGTGCATCTTTTGATGATGAACCGTTACGAGCGGTTCAGTCGCCTGTGATGGTGGCTATCAGAAAGTTTGCCAATGACAGGGGGCTTGTAGTGGGTATTAATAACGGTTTTCAGATACTATGTGCCGCGGAACTGCTGGAAGGCAAACTGACTACCAACCAATCCTGTTGTTTCGTCGGGAAAAACGTATTTGTTAAAGTCACCAACACGGCAACCCCCATCACGCGGCTGATAACCAAAGACCAGATACTTCAATTGCCTGTTGCACACGCCTACGGATGCTATCAGGCAGATACGGAAACGACAAAAAGGCTGCACCAGAACGGGCAAATCCTGCTGCGCTACTGCAACGAGGACGGCACCGTGTCCGCTCTTTCCAATCCCGACGGCTCGGTGGACAATATCGCTGCTATCAGCAACAAGCATTTTAACGTATTTGGCATGATGGCGTGCATCGAAAGGGCGGTTGACCCCGATTTAGGCAATGCCAACGGTATGTTGTTTTTTGAAAGCCTTATCAACGGCGAATAATCGTCAGTACGTCAGCCTGAAATCCTTCACGTCGAGCGTTGAACCGCGGAATTTGCTGCCCGCTTCGTTCACTGCGCCCCAGTAGAAATCGCCGTAAACACTGGATGAGAACAGCACGGATATATGGTCAACGTCCGTAGTGGCGGGGTTGGAAGCATAGACTTCCGTTACCGGCTGTGAAGTCTTGCTCACCGGAAATTCGTAAAAGGTCAGTTCGCCGCGGCATCCGCCAATCTTGATATAGGGTTTCTCTGCTAAAACATCGGCATCCGGCTCGCCATACACAAAAGGTATCGTAATTTCCACGAATCCGGTGGCGTCATCATCCATATTGCCGATGAGTTCGCCCGAACGCCAGTGCGCCATCGCTACACGAATATATTTGCCTGCCTCTGCCTTGCGGTTGTGCAGCAACACATACACCTCACACGAATCCTGCAAGGGACGCCCGTCGGCATTGACAACCGTAATGGCTTCCCCTTTGCCGTCCATCATGGTGTCACCCGGACGGTAACGTACCTTTACTGCGGCTGCCTTGGGTTTTGCATAAAAAGGCGTACCAAGGTTTATCATCTTGCGCGGCTCATTCGTTCCAATCAAGGGTGCATAAGTCACATTGAACAGAAACTCGCCTGTGAAAAGCGCACCGGCAACAACATTGGTGATGGATTTATGGATAGTTTCAAGCCGTGCATAAGCCGCATTGGAAAAGGAAGGCTGCGGACTGGCTGTCATCGTGTTGATGCCCGACATACTAAACGCATTGGCTTGCGCACTTGTCTGCCAAGGCGATACACCGCCGTTGCCCGGGAAATAGGCGTTTTTGGTCACACCAACACCATCTTCCTTATAGGTGATTTCGCTGCCGTCTGTTGCTTTTGC
>JAISKR010000361.1 GCA_031260845.1 Bacteroidales bacterium | reverse complement strand
GCGTTTGGCAAAATTGCGGTTGAACGAGGTAACGATGGCGTTTTTGCGGAGATTGTCGTCCGTATGGCGTTTCCATTGCCCGATGCAGGGACCGCAGGCATTTGCCATGATTAACGCTCCGGCTTTGCGGAAGTCGTCCAAGATATGGTCGCGCTCGGCTGTGTAGCGTATTTGTTCCGAACCCGGGTTGATAATCAGTTGTGCAGCAACAGGTATCCCGTCTTCGGAGGCTTGCCGTGCTATGGAGGCTGCGCGGCTTAAATCCTGATATGATGAGTTGGTGCATGAGCCTATGAGTCCTATTTCCATGCGTTGCGGATAATTGTTTTTCTTTACTTTGGCTGCAAATTCGGAGATAGGCGTAGCGGCGTCGGGCGTGAACGGTCCATTGATATACGGTTCCAGCGTTGCGAGGTCTATTTCGATGAGTTGGTCGTAATATTGGGCGGGATTGGCGCTTACTTCGGGGTCGGCTTGCAATTCTGCGGCATTTTGTTCAGCCAGAGCAGCCACCTCATCCCTGCCGGTAGCGCGGAGATATGCCGCCATTTGTGCATCGAAGGGAAAGATGGAAGTGGTGGCGCCCACTTCTGCGCCCATATTGCAGATGGTGGCTTTGCCGGTGGCGGAAAGGGAAGCAGCGCCTTCGCCGAAATATTCTATGATGGAGTTGGTGCCGCCTTTCACGGTGAGGATACCGGCTAATTTCAGAATGATGTCTTTGGGAGCAGCCCATCCGCTGAGTTTTCCGCTGAGCCGGACGCCAATCAACCGAGGCATTTTGAGTTCCCATTCCATACCGGTCATCACGTCCACAGCATCTGCGCCGCCTACGCCGATGGCTATCATGCCCAAGCCGCCCGCATTGGGCGTATGCGAGTCCGTTCCCACCATCATGCCGCCCGGAAATGCGTAGTTTTCCAGCACTACCTGATGGATAATGCCTGCACCGGGTTTCCAGAAGCCGATTCCGTATTTATCGGACACTGTGCGCAGGAAATCATACACTTCGTTGTTGGACGAAAGCGCCGTGTTGATGTCGGTTTGTGCGCCTTCGTCAGCCTGTATCAGATGGTCGCAGTGGACGGTGGCAGGCACTGCCGATTGCTGTTTTCCTGCATTCATGAATTGCAGCAACGCCATTTGCGCCGTGGCGTCCTGCATGGCTACCCTGTCGGGACGAAAATTGACATAATCCGTTCCGCGCCGATAGGCTTTCGAGAAATCGGATTGATATAAATGTGCGTATAAAATTTTTTCTGTCAGGCACAGCGGACGCCGAATATTATCGCGTGCTGCCGCCACTTTATTTGCAAATCGGGTATAAAAAGCCTGAATGATATTAATATCTTGAATCATAATCAATGTCTTAACGTTTTTGTTAAGATTACAAAGATATGATTATTTTTTGAATTTCACAAATCAATTATTCATATCGCAAAGATTCTATCGGGTCTTTTTCGGACGCTCTTTTTGCCGGCGAATAACCGAAAATAATCCCGACCGTTGCCGAAACGAGGAACGACACCAATACGGAACCGATGGACATGATGGTTAATATGCCCGAAAATTTGGTGATGAGCCACGATGCAATCACGCCGAGAATCACGCCTATCAGCCCTCCCGAAACGGAAATGAGCACGGCTTCGGACAGGAATTGCACTACAATATCTTTCTTTTTTGCCCCAATAGCCATGCGGGTGCCTATTTCCTTAATACGTTCCATCACCGAGGCAAACATGATGTTCATGATGCCGATGCCGCCCACCAACAGCGAAATGCTGGCAATAGCGCCCAGCACGATATTGAAAATTTCTTTGGTGCGTTGTTGTTGTTTGAGCAGCATTTCGGGCACGGTGATTTCAAAATCCATCACTCCCGAATGGCGGCGCAGAAGCATCCGGCTGAGCAGTTCAACGGTGGGCGTTATTTGCTCCGTTTCTTTCACCTGCACCACAATTCTGTCCAACTGGTGGTAGTTTTTTTTGGTGTCGGTAGTGCTGGTGGTGACGATAACCTGACGTCCCCGTTGCATGGTAGTACCGGCATTAGGTTGTGTCAGCGCCCTGTTTTTGAAACGCAACAGCATGGTTTTGGCAGGAATAAACACATTGTCGTTGATAACATTCACGCCCGATTGCTGATGTCCTGTAATCGTGATATTGCTGCGTTGCAACACTCCGATTACTTTCAGCCATACGTCGCCTACCTTGATGTATGAGCCTAAGGGTTCGGACTGGTTGAAGAAGCGGCTGCGGATGTTGGCGCCGATAAGGCAGACTGCCAATCCGTTCTCTTCCTGACGAGCGTCGAAAATAGTTCCTTTTTCGAGCGGCAGGTCGTATAACTGGAAAAATTCTTTTGAGATTCCTACTAATTTGGCTTGTTCTCTGATGCCATGCTGTATGACAAATGAGTTCATGGATATTTCGGGACTCATCACTTTTCCCGACGAAACCAATTCCCCGATGGTTTCCGCATCTGCCATCGTCAATCCTTTTGAAAATTTCTTTTTTTGACCGGCGTCGGCTGCGCTGTTGGCGTCTTCGCTGTTTTCTTCATCTGCTTCCGGCAGCAAGGGTGTGATGATAATGTTGTTGACGCCCACCATCTTGATTTGTTCCAATATTTCCTGTTGAGCGCCATTGCCTATCGCCATCATGCTGATGACGGCGCTCACTCCGAAGATGATGCCCAATGCGGTGAGTACGGAACGCAATTTGTTGGCAAGAATAGACTCGACGGCTATTCTTATGTCGTGCATATATCTTTTTAAAAAACGCATATATGTCGTTATTTTTGTGTGTTAATTGGGCATAACAACCGGTTGTCCCGGTTGTCCTCCTTGGTGGCGCTGCTTATTCTTTTTGGCTTCCTCTGCTTTCCGCTCCATTTCTTCTTTTTCTTTCAGTTTTTTCAATTGCCGTTCTTTGATAAGCGGAATAAGGTCTTCGCCGGTCAATTTCCAGGCGTCGCCATTTTCGGGTACGGAAATGAACACCTTTTCGCCGGCTTCCAAACCTTGGTCAATCACCACCTGATTGTCATTCGATTCGCCAAGCAGAACTATCTTTTTGACGTGGGAAGTGGAATAAACAAAGGGCACGCTGTCCTGAGTAAAAATGGCGTCGATGGGTACGTATTTTACATTATATAATGTATTGATGACAATCGTATTGCTGGTAGTCATGGACGGGCGCATGATGGGGTCGTATTCATTCACTTTTATCTGAACTTCAAACACTTTGGCGTCCGTATTGGCTAACTGTTCGCCTATGTCGGCAACATAAGTCGTTTCGCCTGTGAATTTCTTGTCGGGGAAGGCGTCCACGCCTAAGCGCACTTGCTGTCCTTTCTTTATCTTGCTGATGTCTATTTCGTTCACATAAGTTTTAGAAATCATTATCGACAAATCGGGCAAGGTGGCAACCGTTAAATCCCACGGGCTGATGGATGAGCCTATCTTCCGCTTTTGCCCGTTCCATTCGCGGAGATAGATGACCATACCCTTTTTGGGCGCCCGGATGGTGAACTGTTGCAATACTGCCATCATTTCTGTGCGTTTTCGTTGTTGCTTGTTCAAAAGAAGACCGGCTTCGTTCATGCTGGCTTTCGATTTTTCCACTTGCAGCAAATAAGTGGAATGGGCTTGTTCCAAGGCTCTTTTGGCTTTGTCCAAGTCAATCTCAGCCTGACGGATGGTGGCAGGGGGTTCAAATTGCGATTGCTCCAATTTAATACGAGCCTCTTCAACGGCAAACTCTGTATTCAGAAGGTCATCACGCAGTCCCTGTAAGGTCATTGTGGTATCCAACTGAGTGGTAAGAAATGTGGTTTCTGCCGATTCTATGGCTTCTTCCACGTCCAAGAGGCTGTTTCCCGCAGTACTTCTGTCAATTTCGGCGACTATCTCTCCCGAATCAACGACAGTTCCTTCCACTACCAAATCCTGAATCTTGTAATCGCCAAAGCGAAAGACACCGGATCTCAATTCGGCAGGCGCCATGATTTTTTCAGAATTCATAGCCTGCAATTCGCCGGTGACGGCTACTAACACCTCAAAATCACCTTGTTGCACTTCTCCCGTCAATTCAACGTCAACTCCTTTTTTTGAACGGCTAATCCAAAAAATAACCATGATAATCACGATTACAGCGCCTGCAATCCACCAAATATATTTCTTCATTTGCTAAAACTTTCTGTTACAAAAATAGTTGTTCCTGCGCAATAATCAAAAAGTTACGCATTCTTTTAACAATATTTAACTCAAATTAACAGGAAATCTTTTTCAATCATCAAAACAACCACTACCTTTGTCACTGATTGTTAAGGCTTGAATAAACTTGAAATGGAAAAATTGATAGAATTGGCTGATGTAGCCAAAATATACGTAGTAGGCGGCACAATAGAGGTGCCTGCCCTGCATTCGATAAGTATAAACATTGAAAAGAATGAATATGTGGCGATTATGGGACCATCCGGTTCGGGCAAATCGACCTTGATGAACATTATTGGTTGTTTGGATACGCCTACGCACGGCACTTATATTCTTAATAACCATGATGTTAGTAAGATGCAGGACTATGAACTTGCCGAAGTCCGCAATAAGGAAATCGGGTTTGTATTTCAGACCTTCAATCTGTTACCGCGCTACAATGCCTTGGAGAATGTTCAATTGCCGCTTATTTATGCCGGAATTCCGAAACACGAACGATTGGCAAAAGCGTTGCAAGTGGTTGAACAGGTGGGATTAACCGACCGAATGTATCACAAACCCAACGAAATGTCGGGAGGTCAGCGACAGAGAGTTGCCGTAGCACGCGCCTTGGTGGGAGATCCGTCCATCATTCTCGCCGATGAGCCGACAGGAAACTTGGACACAAAGACGTCCATTGATATTATGCGCCTGTTCAGTGTAATCCATCGCAATGGAAACACCATCGTGTTGGTGACGCACGAAGAAGACATTGCACGCTATGCACACCGCATCATCAGGCTAAGGGACGGAATAGTGGAAGCCGACGAAATCAACACAAATATCCGGCACGATTGACCGGTTTTCGGCAAA
>JAISKR010000248.1 GCA_031260845.1 Bacteroidales bacterium | reverse complement strand
CTTCCCCGCCGCCTTCCCCGCACTTACTACTATTGTCTGCCTCGTCATTCTGAACGAAGTGAAGAATCTCACCATTCATTAACCATTTCTTTTTTGCTCATATCAAATTTCGCAGGAAGCAATGCGCCTAATTCTGCAATAAAATTGTATTCCGTCGCTTGCGAAGCCTTTCCATCTCACGACTTTTTCGCCATTACGCAATAGATACTGTTTTCTGTTCGTACCACAATCCTGCCGTCTGTGAAGGCCGGGGTGGCAAAAGTCTTTTCGCCGGTTTCAAACGAACTGATGAGGGTCAGTTCGCTGTTTGCCGAATAGATGAAGGCTTGGCCGCTGTTGCTGAAAAGGTAGATTCGGCCTTCTGCGATGACGGGGGAGGAATAAAACTCGGTATTCGTTTCGAGTGATTTCTTTAATTCTCCGCTTTTGGCATCGTAGCAGGCAACTACGCCGTAACTTGTGGCAAGATACACATTGTCTTTCGTGGCGACAGGGGAGGACACTTCGGGCAGAAAATCATTTGCTTCCCAGAGTTTCTCGCCCGACACAGCATCAACGGCCACAAGAGATGAGTATTCGCTGGCTCCGAAAACGAGACCTGCCGCACAGCATGGACTTGAGGCCACTTCGCCGCTCAGGAAATCTACGCTCCAATTTTTTTCTCCGTTGTTCGGATTGTATGAAGAGATGCTTGGATTGCCCATCAGTATGAGTTGCGGTTTGCGGTCGATGTAAGCAATGATGGGTGAACTCCATGTGATTTTATCCGTGCGCGTTTTGTCCCATCTGACGGCGCCGGTTTCCATATCAAGCGCCAGAATCTTTGGCGAATTGCTGTTGTCGTATTGAACAATCAGCAGGTTACCGAACGTGAGCAGTGACGAAGCATATCCGTAATGATTTACCGGAACGCCGAGATTTTTCGTCCAGAGGCGTTTGCCGTCCATGTCGGCGCAAATCAGGTCGCCGGTAGCAAAGATGGCGCAAACCTGTTTGCCGTTGGTGGTAACGGTTGATGCGGCAAGGCCTGTGTCGTCCGAGGTTTTGGGTATTTGTGCGGGAGAACCTGCAATGTTGTCGGCGGCAAGTTGCCAGAGCAGTTCTCCTGTGTTCAGGTCGTAGCAATAGAGTTCACGCGCCTGTTCGTCGGCTCCGGTAATGAAAATCTTGTTGCCGTTGACAACCGGAGAATTGTATCCGTGTCGTGCGATGTCGCTTTTCCACGCAATATTTTCGCCTGTACTGAGGTTCCATTTGACAGGGACATTGCGTGCAGCGGTAGTGCCTGCGGAATTGTTGCCGCGAAAACTGTTGTGCGTTACTTTGGGCAATTCCGGTTCGGCAGCCGTCAAGGTTGAATCCACAGGGACGGTCGTCGCAGGCGGACTATCGACGATGGTCGGCACGCTGTCTTTCTTTTCTTCGGTATTTTCAGTCAATAATTCCGTATCATTGGGGAGATTATTCACATCTTCGTCCGAGTCGGAAATGACCTCTTTCGTTTCTGCCGTTTTTTCTTTTTCACCGGACAAATCTTTCTTTTTCAGGTTG
This sequence comes from Bacteroidales bacterium, assembly GCA_031260845.1. GTDB lineage: Bacteria > Bacteroidota > Bacteroidia > Bacteroidales > UBA4181 > JAIRLS01. Next base: position 2,727 of record JAISKR010000248.1, on the reverse strand, counting down.
CTGAGATAAGGCGACGACAAAAGGGCAAAGCACAGCGCAACAGCCGACAATCCACCCGCAACCCAGTTCACATATTTCCGTGCCATTGTTTTTTCCGCCCATTCATCTATCGGGTCAATGTCCTTTTCGGGAATATTTTTGATTTCGGCAAAATAGTAGCGTGCGGCCACGATAAAAACGACCAACATACCTATCAGCAAGTAAATGCCTGTTTTCAAATGGTCAAGCCTGACGAAGTAAGCGCGGCGTGCCAGCAGGTCAAGTTGGCGGATTTGTTCCTGAAGTTCGGTATTGCCGGCGTTTTCGTCGTTGATTTCTTTCAGCGTTTCGATGACTTCCGTTTGTAAAGGGTTAAAGCCACGTACCTGAAAATAATTCGTTATCAGCATGATTGAAAACGTAACAATAAAAAATGCCGATACGATAGCTATGTTTCTTGCGATTTTCCTGTTCATTCCTTCTTATTTGTTAATTGATTTTGTGGGCAATAATTAAAACACCGTCCGCAGTTAATACAGGCGGCATTGTCTATTTCATAAGATTTGCGTGTTCGCTTGAGCGAAAGGTTTATCAGTGTGATGCCGATAATCAGACCCATCAAAGCGCCTGCAACGGTCGAATAAACCGTAAATTGTTTGCGTATTTCAACCACGCGGGACGATAATTCTTCAATTGTACCTCCTTGGGCGAAAAAGACCTCCACATCTACAGGCTGTATATCCTGCGGATTCGTTTCGTTTTGCATGACAAGTTCATGGAGGCGTACTTCCTTGTTGGCTTCACTGAGCGAATCGCTTGCCAAACGTAGAAAAAGAGCGCCCGCAAGTCCCATCAGCGGCAGAAAGACAAGATAGGCGAACAGCCTTTTCACTCCTGCCATACGACTTTCCTTTACCTTGTTTTCATAAGGAGGGCGGATGGCATCAACCGGACAGGCGTTTCGGCAAAGGTCGCAGTTGATGCAGTTTGGTGTGATGGTCAGGTGTTTCAGCGAAACGTGCGAAAAAAGGCTTAGCAGGGCGCCGTAAGGACAGAGAAAGCGGCAAAAAGGACGACCTGTAAAGACGGAAGCCAGCAACAATAACCCGCCAAAGGCAATCACGCCAAAATCACCTCCCATGCGGAAAATACCGATGAAAGGGTCAAAACGGCAGATAATAAAACTGCTTCGTGTGACGGCATAAAGCAAGGCAAAAATCAGATAAATCCATGGTATAATGCTTAATACGGACGAAAGGGCTTTCGACAAACGGAAATTTCTGACATTTACAAGTTCCTGCAAGGCTCCGAAAGGACATACGCCCGCGCAAAACACCCGCCCGAAAAAGAATGTAAAGATGATGGGCAAAATGAAAACGAGAAAAACGAAAACAGGCATTGAATAGGAAGAGTCGGTGAGCGCCAATGCAACGTTTTGTATAGCGCCGATGCTGCATACACAGCCGCTACGGTAAAATCCGAAATAGAGTATGGAAATAATGGATACAATGAAAACCGGAGCGCGTTTGCGGCGATACACCACGGCATAAGCCACAATGCTCATCATTATCACTAACAACACGACATCAATCACATTCCACAGCGTTTCATTCGGCACAAAATAATTGAAATCCGGATAATTGTATCCCGATTCAAAATCCGGCTTGGGGAAACGGTTCTGCGCTTGCACGGTCGCCGAAAGGAGGAGTAGAGGAAATATTTTTTTCATTTTTTATACTTTTTCATCCGTCTTTCAACATGTATGATTTCTCCACCGGAACCCTTTGAATGGCGTTCGAGGGACATACTTTTGATATTTTACATTCGTTGCAGTTTTTGCACATCTCCTGTTTGACTTGTAGATAGAGCGAGCCGTTGCCAAAAGAATTGCATCCTTTGGCGCATTTGCCGCAACCGTTACACAGGCTTTCGTCGATAGTGTATTCAAAATAGGGGTCTTCGACATATTTTCGGAAGATAGCGCCGGTCGGGCACATCAGGTTTTCGGCGGCTGTGTTCAGGTCTTTGACGTTGGTACGGTAATATCCGCCGCACAAATCGCAGTAACCGCATACTTTGTTGGCATGGATGCACTTGACCGCCGAGACCGTCAATACACAATCCGTCGCACATCGTCCGCAGAAAGTACATTTCGCAGGGTCTATCTGCCAGAGACAGTTGCCTTCTTTCTGCAACATCCGTTTGGCCGCTACGCCGGACACTGAAACGATGGCTGCGCCTGCCGCTACACTACCGCAGATTTTCAGAAATTTCTTTCTGGAAATAGGTGACACGCTGTTTTTTGGGTTTTCTTCCATAAGCCTTATCCTTTCTTCAACCCACAATCAACGGCACAACCGGCACAATCGCCCGCGGCTGCCAACTGTTTGTCATAACTGTAAACCGTTATGATGTCTCTTCCGGCAGCAAAAATCCTGTCGCCGGCCACTTTTGCTTCATAAGCGGCATATCCTCCTCCCAAAGTCCTGCTGTCGAGCAATATACTGCGAAATTTCCCATCAGCGCCATAACAACTGACACGTGGGTTTCCTTTTTCACAGGTGATTATTTCGCCGGTAGGCGTACAAGTCAGGTAAACAGGATTGCAGCAACCGCAAAAGGCGCCGGGTCCGCCGCCTGCGCTACCAAATTTGCCTTTGTATTCGCCATTGAGGGTGTATGTCTCAATCTGGTGTCTTCCCGAATTGGAACAATACAACAGACCGTTGGCATATTCGATACCGAAAG
>JAISKR010000297.1 GCA_031260845.1 Bacteroidales bacterium | reverse complement strand
TCCGGTAGAGCCGTTGTAATGAAAAACGGCTAAGGTCAGCGGTTTGACGGGATGGACAGACACAATTCCCGAAAAGTCCTTCGACTTGTTGTTGTCTGTCGTGTTGATTCCGCTGCCGTTGAAAAGTCCCACCGCGTAATCAATCAGGGTGTAGCCGTCCCTTTGGATGAAACCGCCCGCCAACTGTATTCCTATATCGCGTCCGGTGGATGATACGCCCGACACTTCGTCTGAATATCCGCTCAAATGGCTGACTACCAAGGAATATTCGATGGATTCGAGTTTTTGAGGGGCGTATGGATTTTCGAGCGAGAACGGTGTGTGAAACTGTCCTGCCTGCAAATTGAGGGAAGGGCTGATTTTCCACTTGACAATAGCGTCAAGCACTTTGGGCGAGTTGGCAAATTCGAGTTGCAGCCGATATTCCACCTTTGATGAAATATCGCCTTTGAAATTAAGGCGTGCCCTGCGAATATCCATGCTGTTGTTGCCCGTAGCGTCATCGTACCGGTAACGCAGATTGACGATTCCGGATATGGTAGGCAGTTTTGAGGTAATTTTCTCGATTTGTTCCAAGCGAGTATTCAAAGGCTCTGCTTCCTGCGCTCGTGTTACATTAATAATGCCAACTGTGAAAACCAGCAACAAGACAAAATTTTTGTTCATATTGATTAAAGACATAATACGAAGCAAAGGTACGATTTTAAATCAAATTTTCATTGAATCGGGTATGAAAATACCATAAATGTGGTATGCCACACAGACCGTAGAAACGCCAAACGCCTATGAATGAACTTTATGGCGTTGTAGCCTCGTCGTTGAATATCAAGGTTGCATTTCCGCTGAGAAGTTTCCATTGCGAAAAATCCTGTTTAGCCCACATTCCGTTGCGTCCGGTAGCGATAGTGCCTGTTCCCGAGGTGTATTTAGTGAATTTGGTGGAATAAACGATGCCTTTCCCCTCATCCCAAAACATTTGTTCGCTTTCCAATGATTCGCCTTTTGCGCTGATGATTACCACATTGCTTCGGGCTTCCCAAAGTTTTTTCTTGGTTTCGTGCAAAGCCCAATTGGCGCGTATTTCTGCTTTCAACGTTCCGTTTTTTTCATACATCCAAGCGTGCAAACCTTTCGGAAAACTGTCTCGCGGATTGTTTTCGCCTGTAAATTGTTTTATCAGAGGCGTTTCAAGGTGCATTTGCAAAACGGCAGAATCGGAATAATCCATATTGACCTGATATGCCGTCAAATCCGGTTCTTCGTCCGGGTCAATATCCCTTTGGATGACCTGCATATCATTGGAACAGGCAATCATTCCTGCAAAGAGGAACAGCAACAGAAAAAATTTACCAGCGGGCTTTTGTCGTTTCATTTATCCAACATTCAATAGATACAGAAGTGCCTTCATTGATATTCCGAAAGAATGCTTCCTCTTTTTTGGGGAAATACTTGGAATATGATTTGATAGACCCATTGACGCGCTCTGCGTAATTTGGGTCAACCGTTTTAGCCTTGATCAATTTGTCCACTACCACCCAGTAAACCTGAGCCTTTTCAAAATCATCATCGCCGCATTTGGGACCTTGCGCATACACATTTGCCAACAAGACGTATGGTTCACCCCAATTGGGACGCAATCGGGCAGCGTCTAAGGCGCATTTTTTCGCATCGGGATATTTATTGAACTTGGACGATAGTATTATGCCTCTCATACAGACGTAATTAGCCTTGTCGATAGAGTTGGTTTCGTTTTTGATGGCAGCGTCCAAATATTCAAGTGATTGGTTGAAATTTCCCTTTCCGTAAAATAACTTTGCCATACTGTAATCAATCATATCTCGGGCTTTTGCAAATTCCTTGTTGGCTGTTTTTTGGATGGCTTCGCTCAGCCAATCGCTCACTTTGGTGTAATTATCAAGCAATGCTGCGTCACTTAAATTGCCAGAAGCGTTAAGATCAACGGATACATTCATGTAATTGGCATAAGTAACCGGAAGCGTATGGTCTTTATCGATAACGATGCTTTCTTCCATTATTTTCAGGATTTTTTTCTGTGTTTCGGCTGTGTTTTCAAGGTAAGCCTGCATATCCTGCGCCATAGCCGCCAGATATTCTCCTTTTTTTTGAGGACGGGATGCGATGCCTGCCTCATATATCATCATCAAAGTATCAACCAATGCGCTTTTCGCATTCGGATTCAATTCCTTCGAGATGAGATACTGGTACATCACTATTCCTCGCGGCACATTGTTTACCGACGATTCCGGACAATTCTTGAAAACATACCGCCAATAAACAATTGCTGCATCATAGTCTTTATTTTTGAAATCATGCTGGTAAATGGCTAAACATTTTAGACATTCCACACTGTCTGCCCCATGACCGTATTTTGAATTGGAAGCAACTCCTGTTTGCGCATTTGCCGGCATCAATAATAATGTAACTCCCCCGATCAACAGATAAATCACTTTTTTCACGATAGTACCATTTAAAACTATTTGGGCATCCAATTGTTTTGTGTTAAATTGAAGTTGAAAATATTTTCCAACCCCACAAGCACCAAACTTGGTTCCGCAAAGATAGTGTTTTTTAATTGTTCTTTCAAAAAAAATGTATCTCCACCCGTTGCCACACATATCATTTGGGGATATTTTTTTTGAAAATACTTGATATACTGTTCTATCTCAAAAATGATGCCATTCTGTATTCCGGCAATGATTGCCGACTCTGTTGAATCGCCAAGAAGCCCATTATGAACGGCAGGCGTCAATAATGGTAATTTTTCGGTATAATCGTGCAACGCCTGAAAACGCATTGTCAACCCGGGTGAAATATTTCCGCCGTGATATTTTTTTTGACTGTCAAGAAAATCGATAGTCAGTGCGGTGCCTGCGTCTATGATTAACACGTTCTTCCCCGGATAGAGGGCAAACGCTCCCACAACGGCAGCAATACGGTCTTTTCCCAAGGTTTCAGGCGTCCGGTAGGTATTGTTGATGGGCAATGACGTGTGATGCGTCAATTCCATACACAGCGGAACCTTTGACAACAGCCGGTTACGCATTTCCTCTGCCGGTTTACTCACGGTTGACACGATAGCGCCGTCGGCAGCGGGCAAAGAATCAATATATTCCTGCAATTGTTCGGTATCGTCCACAGGAATGACAGTCTGCGACAGCACTGCCGCTTGCTCCATCAATGCTACTTTTACAAAACTGTTGCCTGCATCTATGCAAATGACCGCCAAAACGCCCTATTTTATTGAAAATTTGTAAATGGTTTGCGTATGGTAAGTGTCGCCCGGCTGTAAAATAGTGGACGGGAAGGTCGGCTGATTCGGGGAATCAGGGAAATGTTGGGTTTCCAGACATAATCCGCCGCGTTTCACATAAGTGACGCCCTTGCCGGTAAGCGTCGCGTCAAGAAAATTGCCGGTATAGAATTGTACGCCCGGTTCGGTGGTAAGCACTTCCAAAAAACGCCCGCTTTGTGCGTCATATACGGTGGCGGCAAGTTCCAAGGAACCGCTGTTGTTGCGAAGCACCCAGTTGTGGTCGTATCCGCCGCCTAAGACCAACTGTTCAAAAGCATCATCTATCC
>JAISKR010000236.1 GCA_031260845.1 Bacteroidales bacterium | reverse complement strand
GATATTCCATCGAAAACACAGTTTCGCCGAATGGTGGCGTCTATCGCCACCGACGACCGCTGCGTCATCATTTCAACGCATCAGGTGCGCGATATCGACAAGTTGATTGATTCCGTCGCCATCATAGACGACAGCCGAATCGTGCTCAACCAAAACGTGAGCGAAATTTCGGAAAAACTTGCTTTCGGAACCACCGCCGAATTGACCGGACAGGAACTCTATTCCGAAGAATCCATTGCCGGACATCAGACTGTAACGCCCAACACCGACGGCGAAACAACGCAAATCAACCTCGAATTGCTCTTCAATGCCGTGATGGCGAATCCGCAGGCTATCCGCAGAATTTTTGCAACTGATAATGAAAATAAACCATTTAAAAATTAATAAAATGAATCAGATATTCAGTTTTAAACGTTACGCATGGTTGGTGAAACGCCAACTTGTTGAAAATGCAGCCATTTATAAATATGGTATCGGGTTGCTCATTGGGCTTATTGCTCTGTTCTTTTGGCTGTTTAGCAATTGGAAATCCGACGCGATAGCGCCTTCCTTGGGGCATATACCGGTATTATTTATAACCGGTTCGTTTTTTCTGCTTATTTTCAGCGGTAATTTTTTCGAAAGCATCGGGTCGAAAAACAAGGGAATGTTCTACTTCTCTTTGCCGGTATCGCCGTTGGAAAGGGTTGCCGTTGCATTTACCTTTGTCATGATACTGTTTCCCGCACTTTTTCTGCTGATTTTTTCCGCATTTGATTATTGCGCAGTGCAGGCGTTCAATTCCATCCATCACACCAACGTAAAAATGATTGAACTTGATTTAAATATAACAGGGATATACGCTCTGCTTATCTCTGCTTTTGCGCTGGGTTCGTTCATGTTTGGCAAAAATGGAATGATCAAAACGGGACTTTCGTTATTTGCACTGGTACTGGTTTATTTTGGTTTGACACTGTTAATATTCAGATTCATTCTGAATGGTTTGTCTTTTGGTATCAATATAAATAGTAATGATATCCGGATAAATGATATTCCCTTTAATGATTTGTTTACCTCTGCATGGTATCTTCTTATTCCTCTGTTTTGGATAATTTTGTATTTCAAGATAAAAGAAAAGGAGGTATAATCATGGAATTTAAAGATAAACAAGCCATATATCTGCAAATAGCAGACTACGTGTGCGACCATATCCTTACGGGAAAATGGCTCGCCGGAGAGAAAATCATCTCTATCCGCGATTTGGCGGTCAAACTTGAAGTGAACCCCAACACGGCGATGCGCTCTTACGAGTACCTTCAACAACAAGGAATTATATCCAACAAGCGCGGTATCGGTTATTTTGTGGACGAAACGGCGCCGGAACAGATACACGCACTGCGTCGCCGACAGTTTTTCGACTGCGAATTACCCGGATTATTTAAAACCATCAATATGTTGGGCATCGATTTCGATGAAATCAAAAATAAATATGAACAATCGTTAAATATTAAAAATCAATAAAATGAAAACATCAAATATCATCATTTCTTCCGTATTTGCATTAGCCGTTATTGCATTGGTCTTCATTGCATTTACATTTAAAAACCGGTATCTTTCCGTTGAGCGGGACGGTCCGTATCCGGGCTGTATCAAGCAGGACTTCCCCAACACGGGGACTGTGTATGTTCATGCTGAGGATAATCCTGGATTTAAACCATATTCAGGAGATTTCGGTATTAGAATTGTCAAAGGCGAACATTGTATGTTTGCCGCTTCCGACCTAAGTAATTTCCAATTGATTCCGACTGACAGCGGTTTAGTGGTAATATCCAAGCACTGGAGGCATCCGACAGCCTTTGTCGTTCTGCCGGCATTGGACAGAGTGGAAGTCCTTGGGCGGGAATATGTCAGTGTTGACGGGTTCGTTTGCGATTCTTTATCCGCCCAAGCCGGTATCAATTCCTCTATATATCTGTATAATTGCAGCATTAGCGATTTATACCTGCAAAGCGACCGCGGCGAAATATTTTTGCAAGCGTCAAGTACGGTCAAATCCGCATCTGTCTTGTTGCACGACTATGCAAGATTTTCATCCGTCAACATTGTTTATGACGCCTTTTCGTTTGACGTCGATTCCACATCGTCTGTCACCCTAATCGGACGGTCTATTCAGTCGGTTTTGCAAAACGCCAAGTGAAAAAATAAAAACGCCGACGGAAAATTAATCCGGCGGCGTTTTCGAGGTTTGATTGATTCTACCGTTAATTCAACTTCCACTTGTAGGTTTTCGTCGGGATATTGCTTTCGAGTGTCCAGACACTGTTAATTGACGTTGCGGCTACCACATTCCATCCTGCCGAAATATCAACTGCCCAATAATCCTCAGCAGTGCTGTAATCTATCCTGTACGCCTTGTCGGAGTAGTAATAATGGAAGGAAGTTCTTCCCCAGTTTTTACCATCCCATTCCGTCGCTGTGAGCGTTCCCATCAATTGCCCTTTATAGTAGGCATACATTTTGAAAAGGTTGGATTTAGCGCCTTTTTCCGAAGCAAACCCCCACCAGTTGGCAATCAGGAATTTGTTATCAACGGGATTGGGAAGTTCAATCACGGCTTGTCCGTTGCTGTATGGCGCTGAGAGAAATTCCATCATTCCGTCGCCCTTTTCAGGCTGGCATTTGATGCGTATTTCGTCTATCTGCTCGCCATTGATAAGGTTTCCAATCTCGCCAATGATAAGATTGTTGCCGTCGAGATGAGTCATGTTGTCGGTTGGCGGCGTCGGAGGAGTTGGCGGCGTCGGAGGTGCGGGAGTATTGGCTTCTTGCGTCACGGCAATGGTGACAGCCTGCGCCGTTCCTGCCGTTATCGTCACAGTAGCCGGTTCGGGGCTGGTATCAGCGCTATTGTACTTGGCGCTGATGACAAACATATCGGTAAGTTTGCTTATTTTGCACCACGACTTGTCGGAAGTCACGTCCCATTCGCTTTGGTTGGTGGTGACGGTGAAAATGGTCACTACCACCGCGCCGTTTGCCGTTGCCGAAGTGCCGGCTACGTCTAATTCAATAGCATCCACAGCCGGACTGATGGAAAGTTCAGGAGCAACGGGAGGCGTTGACGGCTCGGGAGGCGTTGACGGCTCGGCAGGTTCAGCAGGCGTTGACGGCTCAGCAGGTTCCGAAGGCGTTGATGGCTCGGCAGGCTCAGCAGGCGTTGACGGCTCGGCAGGTTCCGAAGGGGCAACTGCTGCCTTTTTTTGCGTCACGGTAATGACGATTGGGGGCGCTTCGCCGGCTGTGACCGTCACGGTAGCCTCTTCCGGCGCTGTGTCGGCTGTGTTCGGCTCGGCGGAGACGGTGAAAAACTGGTCGTGATGCTGCACTGTGCACCACGACTGATTGGAAGTAACGTTCCACTCGTCTTGATTAGTGGTGACAACAAAATGGGTGGAAACTTTTTTCCCCTCTGAGGTGGCGGTTTTCCCGTGCGCTTCAAATACCAGCGTTTTAACGTCGGGAGCTATCGACAAAACGGGTTCAACCTCTTTCTTGCAAGATACTGTAACTAAGGCTGCTGCAAGCGTCACAGCCGTCATTTTTACAATTGTGTTCATACTATTTAGTTTCTATGATGATTTAAAAATTTACAATTTTAAAACAAATTGCCAATAGAATTGATGCTGTTTATCAGTAATTTGATGCAAATAATTCAAAATTTATTTACCATTTATTTACCGATATATGTGAACCAAATTTCGTTTCAATTATTACCCGTATCGAAATCATTATTTCCGATTATGGAAATTCGCGCAATAAATTCTATTGACTGATTCTATTTTCTGTGTCATAAAACAAGCGTTTTAGTACTCAATGTGAAATACAAATACCGTGCCAAAATGTTAATATTGTTTCAATATAGAAATTATCTTTACATTTTGACGAAAAATACAATAGTGCATTTTACTGTTAATGTGAATATTACAAATATTTGACGAAAATTTTTTTGATTGAAAATTTTTTTTGATTGCTTTCCAAAAAAGAATTACCTACTTTTGTCTTCATCTTTTAGTACAAGTTATTAATTAATATTTATAAAAATGGAAGGATATAATTTTTCTTGGGAACAATTGGGCGACATTGACGAAGGACGCCCTAATTTAGGCAGAATGACGACAGTTGCCGTGTATCGCTTAATGCAATACACCATGCGGGCTGTGTTGGAAAAAGAGTATGGCGATGAACGGACTCGTGCGCTTTTAGTGCAGGCAGGTCGTTTAGCCGGAACCGAGTTTTGCAAGAATGTGCTTGACACTTCGTTGCCACTCAACAAATTCATTGCGCAACTTCATGATGCTTTGCTGGATTTGTCGGTTGGCGTATTGAAAGTGGAGAAATCAGACCCCGAAAATCTGAATTTCCTGGTAACCGTATCGGAAGATTTGGATTGCTCGGGATTACCCATTCAGGGCGTAACCGTTTGCGATTACGACGAAGGGTTTATTGAAGGTATTTTCAGTGTTTACACCGGCAAAGGTTTCGACGTGAAAGAAATTGACTGCTGGTCAACCGGAGAACGCACGTGTCGTTTCACTATCAAGCAAAAGGCAAGTTAAGTATTCACCTTTGAGAATGAAATGAACAATCAAGAGGATGAAATTGTACTCAAACTCACCGGAATAGCGAATCAATTATCATCCGGTAAACGCAAATTAAATCTTGATATTGGGAATATTGAAGATATTGAGAATGAGAATATAAGAGAACTTGCGCAAAAGATTGTTCATTTGGGTGAGCAGTATCGGGATTGTTACGGTTTTATCATGGATTTAGCCAACGGGAAGCTTTACACAGAGCCCCCCCGCGGTAATCCTTTTGTCGATCCGTTCAAGCAGTTGCACTCGGATTTGCGCCATCTGACGTGGCAAATACAGGAAATTGCCAACGGCGACTACGATCAGAGCGTTTCGTTTTCCGGCGATTTTTCGGAAGCCA
>JAISKR010000229.1 GCA_031260845.1 Bacteroidales bacterium | reverse complement strand
AACTGTTCGGGTTTGGTGACCATTCTGCCTACGCGGTCGGGATTGGTAGCATCAAAGACGTTCAACCGGCTGGCACGTGCCGAAGGAAATCGCGTGGCAGTGTTGAATATCAGTTTGGTGGTGAAACTTTGAACGGGCGTGAAAATAACTGCCACACGCGGACTTAGCGAGAAGCGGTTGTTTGCCAGCACCGTATTGTAATCGCCCCGTATAGCGCCCACTAATTTGAGGCGCTCCGACACCATGAACTTGTCTGACACAAAAACGCCGGCAGTCCACAGGTTTTCGTCTAAAATCAGAGGATACATTTCTGTCACTGTGCTGCTTTTCCGGTCATACACCCAATTATTTCGTTCCTGATTGGAACCCAATTGTATGCCGGTTTGCAAAAAATTACGCTGCGTGGTATGGTGTATTCCAACCTCCGTCTTGTAACTGTTTTCCATCATGGTGAGGTTGTTGGGCTGAATAATCTGTTTGTTGTCGAAACTTGCAGACCAGACGAAGTTCATTTTTTCCGTCAATTTAGTTGTATTGCGCACCACAATGGAATTGAAATAATCCTGATTGCGCAGTTTTTCGCGTTCTTCAAGACTGATGCTGCCTGCCCAGCCAATGCGAGACGAAGAATAACTGTATGACGTCATATCCACCGACCATCCTTCGAGTTGTCCCGAAGCGGTCAGAAAAAAACTGGGATACATTTTTTGCGGCAAACTGCTGTTGGCGCGTGCCAACTGGTTGAAAGCATTGCTTGTGTCGAAGGTGACGCCTCCCTCTTTGTAGGCGTTCCACCCTTCCCGCTGCATTCCGGTAAAGGAAAAACTGATATGCTTGTCGGTGTCCCATACCTTTCCCAGCAAGGCATTCAGGGCAAATTCGTTGGGTAACCCTCCCGTAACGCTGATTTCGTTATTGAACGCTTTGCGAGTAATCATATTCACCGTGGCAACCAAACTCTCGGCGCCGTACAAGACCGATCCGGGTCCGACAATGATTTCGATGCGTTCAATATTGCTCAGGTTGATGGGACTGTTCAATAAATCCGGTTCAGACATTTGGTTAATGCGGTGATCGTTGAGCATGAAACTGATTTTTTCATTGTCGTTGGGTGCAATGCCGCGTACCTGAGCCGCATATTGTACATCCTTCATGAATACTCCAAATCCGGGCACATTGATTAAGACTTCCCGAAGGCTTTTGTATCCGCGATATTTTATTTCCTCATGGTCAATAATATGTATCACATTGGGGGCGTCTTCTTCCGGTTCTTCCACACGAGAGGAAGTGCTGACCAGTTCATAAAGTTCTTCCACAGAAACTCCGGCTATCTCCGACAGTTGCATGACCTCTTCCAATGACATAAGGTACAGTTTGTCAATAGACAATCTCAGCACCTCGGCTTTGCTCATTTGCGAAATGTGTTTTTCTTGTGCAAATGACATTAAAGTGCTGACTAAGAGTAATATCAATAATATTTTAATTTTCATTCCTAAAATATTGTACTTGTTGTGGTACAAAATCCGTTTTCTTCTTTATCGCGGTGCGTTGGCGTCATCTACCGATTCCAGAACGGGAACCTCTCGTGCAGCAGCATTATCATACACAATCGCTAATTCAATCAACTTTTTGTTGACCTTTAAACTTTTTGATTCTATCTGCGTGGGCGCCAATTCGTATCGTAGTTTTCCGTCTAACGATATCAGATTAATATCTGCTCCTTCTGTGATTAAGCCCTTTTTTTCCGTAATGATTACTGTCGGTTTTCCGGCAAGCGCTTTTCTGGCAGCCCCAAGTAAGTTACTTTGCTGTATGGGTATATATAATATATGGCAGTCTTTTAAACTTGATATATTCGACACCTGATTCACGTCAATGACTTGTGAACCGTTTTGCTTTCCTTGAATATTTTGCTTTAATTCGTTATAAATAAGCGCATTACCCAGCACGGCAATGGTAAAATTGTTCTTCTGGTAAGAGGCGGGCCATTCGATATTCTTCACGAAATTAAAGACATACAAAGATTTAAACCGCTCATTTTGAGCGAAGGCAATGCACAAGTTGGCACACAAGAATAAACTGATAATCAGGATCTTCTTCAAATTTATCGTCTTTTTAAGATTTGCAAATGTATAAAATTTGACGAATAAATAAAATTTTTTTGCTATTACATTTTACACTTTTGTCAAAATGTATGAAAATTTCTCTATCTGCTGTACTTTTTCCCTTGCCGCGTATCCAATTCTTCAAGTCGTTTTTCCAGCATACGCCAGAGTTCCACGTTGCGAATTTTCCCCCAACCCTTTCCTGCAAGGTAGCGCGGGGGCATTTCGTTGGCAAAGCGTTCCACCACAAGGTCGGGGCGCAACAATTCAAGAAATTGCACAACAAAATCAATATATTCCGCGCAATCGAAGAGTTGGAAATCCTCAGGTCGTTCGGCATATTGGCGGGCAAAAGCAGTCTGAACCGGAATTTGCAACTGATGAATTTTCAGCGTGTCGAGTGGCAATCGGTTGATAATGGCTGCTTCTGCCAGCATTTCTTCACGCGACTCGCCGGGAAGCCCCAAAATAAGATGCGCACCGGTTTGTATGCCTCGTTTTGCCGTATTTTCAATGGCTTCAACGCTCTGCGCGAAGTTGTGTCCGCGGTTAATACGCTCCAATGTGCGGTCGTAACAACTCTCAATACCGTATTCCACTACGACATGACAATCAAGACCTGCCAGACAGTCAAGTATTTCATCGTTTACGCAATCCGGTCGTGTGCCGATGACCAGTCCGATGACGCCCGGAACGGAAAGCGCTTCCTCATAGGCGGCAGACAGGCGCTCCAAAGGTGCATAAGTGTTGGAATATGCCTGAAAATAAGCCAAGTAGCGGTCTGCTTTCCGGTAACGCAC
>JAISKR010000039.1 GCA_031260845.1 Bacteroidales bacterium | reverse complement strand
TCGCACACTCGTTTTACCGCCGCTATGCCAACGTGTTTCTCTTTTTGCGCAAACACCTGATTGCATATCACTTGCGTGTAATAAGTGTGAACAAGCGTCCATGACAGGATAAAATCAATGGACTCGTCGTCGATGGTGCGGCGGTGCTCTTCAAACTTGCGGCGGATGAAATTTTTGTATTCCAACGTCGGAATTTCGCTCAGATTAAGCATTTGCGTGCTGGCAAAAAACGGTCGCTTAGCCGTATTGAACATTTCGAGCATCAGATGCTTTTTGCTTCCGCTAAACACAAACCGGATATTTTGCAATGTCTGGATAATCGTTCGCAAAAGCGCTTCGGTGTTCGTTTCCGGATAGGCGGTAATCTGCTGAAATTCGTCAATCGCCAGTATTACTTTGACTTGCTGGTTGTCCAAAAACCGAAATATGCTGCGCAAAGTATGCTCGTATTCTGCCGGACGGCTGAACTCAAAATGAATTTCCGGTTGCCCGTTCAGCGCATCGTAACTGATGACCGGACGAAAACTTTTCAGGAAATCAAGAAAACGTTTTCCCAAACTCTTTTTTTCCGGAAATCGCTTGAATATAGCCAATGCCAAACATTCTATAAAATCTTTCAAATTGAGGGTGGCGAAGACGTCAACGTAGATACATACGTGATTTTCTTCTTCCAAACTCTCAAAAAGACGATAAATAAGAGCGGATTTTCCCAATCTTCGTGCCGAAATAAGCGTTAGATTATTCTCGTTTTTTAGACTTCTTTGCAGAATATTTAACTCGTTTTGTCGGTCACAAAAGTATTCTTTTGATGCGTAACCCGTTGTTAAAAACGGGTTTATGTGAATTATGTTCATACGAATACATTAAAATATTTTGCACAAAGATACAAATATTTTTGATATATCACACTTTTAGTATGACACAAAAGGTGTGACACTAAAAGTGTGATGAATATTTTTCGTCAATTTTTTCGTCGTGCTCTGGAAATCCAAAACCGTATCAGCAGGTAGCCGAACAACATTCCGCCGATATGGGCGAAATGGGCAATGTTGCTGCCGGGTTGGGAAAAGCCCAAAACCAGTTCGATAGCGCCATATCCCAGCACAAACCATTTTGCCTTGATGGGAATGGGCGGAATAAGAAGCATCAACTGTACGTTGGGATACATCATGCCGAAAGCGAGCAGCAAGCCGAATACCGCGCCCGACGCGCCTACGGTGGGCACATTCATCAGTTCGTCGGTGATTTTGCGCATGATTTCGAGGGCTGTATCTGCATACGCCTGTTGGTCGGGAACGTCAAACCATTCGGAATAAAGATGGTAACAGGCGGCAATAAATTTATCGTTGAAGCCATCCTTGTGAGCGTCAATGAATTGGCGGAACAGTTCGGGCGAGGGGGTATTGCTGAATGCAACAATATCCATCTGAATACCTCTGAATATCAAATAATTGACAAAAGTGTGCAAGGCTGCTGCGCCCAATCCGGTGAAAAAATAATAGAACAGGAAGCGTTTCCCGCCCCATGCGTTTTCTATCGGCGTTCCGAACATCCACAAGGCATACATATTAAAAAGGATATGCGTGATTCCGCCGTGCATGAAAATATGGGTAACGAACTGATACGGATGGAAATGCGGCGACGCCGGATAATAAAGCGCTAAATATTCCGTCAAAAGCCTGCCTGTAAAATAGGTGGCTGCAAACAACAGTACATTGATTATCAGCAAATTCAGGACTATGGGTGAGGTACGGTTCATGCCTGTTTTCTGCGTTTTACGAAATAACCTGCTATGCTTCCTGCAATCAGCAATATCAACAGGATAGAACTGGCTAAGGATATTCTCTCACCTGTGATATAAGTGGAAGAGGCAAACTTAAACTCGATTTGGTGCGTGCCTTCGGGGATGACCATTGCCCGCAGCACGTAATTGGCGCGAACGTGCGGCGCCGGTTGTCCGTCGATATACGCTGTCCAGTCTTTTGGGTAGTAAATTTCCGAAAACACCGTCAATTGGGGCTTGGATGCGGTATATTCGTAAGTCAGGTGATTTGGCTTGTAATCCGTCAAGCGGATGGAAGCGAGGCTGTCCGGCTGTGCGGTAAATCCGCTTAACGCATTCTCAAAACGCTTGTCAATGACCGCTTCTTTCGTCGGGTTGAAATCGTTGAGCGCCGCTATTTCGGCGTCGGCATTGTCTGCCCAGCGTATTTGCGGCACTGTCCACGCATTGCCCAAAGTAGCGGGATTTTCCAATGCCGATTGTTCGGGATTGTAAATCACATAGCGGGTGTTGAGCATATTCAGTGCAGGACATTTGGCAAAAATACCTTCAAGGTCGTCAACGGTTTTGACGGATGGCAAACTGCTGATAATCGTATTGATTTCGCCCGAAAGTCTGTGCTCAATCAATTCCTGATAGCGTTTCATCTTGGCGCCGTGGTAACCGCCGATGGATTTGTGAAAATACGAAGTGGTGGCGTCGTTAAAGGGGTTGCCCAAGTTCAATACCCTGTAATCGAGGGTGGTATCTTGAAGGATGGACTGGTCGGCAACGGACTGTTTCACAGGATTGGCGACTTCCTTGGCAGTAACGAAACGATCGTTGCCCATGTAGCGCTTGTCCACTGTCCACAAATCAACCACAATCAGCGCGGCAAAAAGGATATATGCCATCCGAGTTTTGATTTTCCCGCCCACGGAAAACCATAGTACGACCGCCGAAGCGAGCACAAAAAACAGGCTTCGCAAGGCGTCCATGCGAAGAACGTATTCGCGGGTGTCGTGCAGCGCAGGTATCAGCCAGTCGGGATAGCCTATCTGGCTGTCGGTATCAGAC
>JAISKR010000015.1 GCA_031260845.1 Bacteroidales bacterium | reverse complement strand
GAATCTCGAAATTTCTCACTAACTTTGCAGGGTTTTTACAAATAGAATGATATGTTTAACCAAAACGAAACGCAACAGATTATAGAACTGATAAAACGCGAAGTGGTGCCTGCTATTGGTTGTACGGAACCGATGGCGGTTGCTTTTGCGGTCGCGAAGGCGACGGAAACGCTGGGTTGTCTGCCCGAAAAAATGGATGTATCGCTGTCGGCCAATGTGCTGAAAAATGCGATGGGGGTCGGCATCCCCGGCACGGATATGATTGGCTTGCCCATTGCCATTGCTCTGGGGGCGATTATCGGAAAATCCGAATATGGATTGGAAGTACTTAAAGACATGACAGACAAAGCCTTGCAGCAAGGTAAAAAGATGATTGAAGAAAAGAAAATTCATATCTCGCTGTGTGAAAATGCTCCCAACAACCTGTATATAACAGCAAGTGTGAGCAACGGCCGGGAAACGGTAAAAGTCGTTGTATGTGAAGAGCATACAAAAATTATTCTTATTGAAAAGAATGGAAAAAACATTTTTGAGGACATAAATTCACAGACAAAAGAAAGTGATGACGACGCAACATTGACCCTCACGATGCGCAAAGTGTATGATTTCGCAATGGAAACGCCTTTGGATGACATCAGATTTATCCTTGAAGCGGCAAAAATCAACACTACAGCAGCCGAAAAAGCCTTGAATGTGAGTTACGGACACTCGCTCGGCAGGACAATGACGGGCATTTACGAACACCAGATTATGGGCGACAGCATGCTCTCGAAAATCCTTGCCTATACCTCATCCGCCTGCGATGCACGTATGGGTGGTGCGATGATACCTGTAATGACCAACTCCGGCAGTGGAAATCAGGGAATTACGGCAACATTGCCCGTCGTGATTTTTGCCCGCGAAACGAAAAAAACAGAAGAACAACTCATTCGTGCATTGATGCTCAGCAGTTTGACGGTCATTTACATCAAACAGTCCATGGGACGACTTTCGGCGTTATGCGGCTGTGTAGTAGCCTCCACAGGCTCGGCTTGCGGCATCACTTATCTGATGGGTGGCGGCTACGAACAGGTAGGCTATGCCGTAAAAAATATGGTTGCTAACCTTGCAGGAATGGTCTGTGACGGCGCCAAACCAAGTTGTTCGCTCAAAGCATCCAGCAGTTCGGCAACGGCGGTTTTTTCGGCCATGATGGCTATGGAAGGCAAATTTGTGAAATCCGTCGAAGGTATCATTGACGACGATGTGGACAAATCTATCCGTAACATGACCCGAATAGCTTCTTCGGGAATGCAGGAGACCGATAAAATGATTCTGGAAATTATGACGGGAAAGTGATGCGCACTTGTAAATTGTGCGATTTTCATGTACCTTTGCAACTCAAAAGAACAAAATATATGAACGAAAAAATTATTATTCTTGACTTCGGTTCACAGACCACTCAACTGATTGCTCGCAGAATCAGAGAATTAAATACGTATTGCGAAATCCTTCCCTACAATAAATTTCCTTTTGACGACACGACCGTAAAGGGTGTCATTCTTTCGGGAAGTCCCTATTCCGTCTATGATGAAAATGCTTTCAAGACAGACCTTTCTCGGATGAGAAACAAATATCCGCTGCTTGGAATTTGTTATGGAGCACAATTGTTGGCACATTCTTCGGGAGGAACGGTTGAGTCGGCGGGAAGCAGAGAATACGGACGCGCCAACCTGACAAAAATCGACACGGAAAATCCGCTTTTCAAAAACATCACAGAAGGTTCGCAAGTATGGATGTCGCATGGAGACAGCATTACAAGGCTTCCGGAATCATTTCGCGTGATTGCAAGCACCCAAAGCGTTGAGGCTGCTGCGTTTGCCATCAATCGCGAACAAACATGGGGCGTACAGTTTCATCCCGAAGTCTATCACACGGAAGAAGGTTCAAAAATCCTTGATAACTTCCTGAATATCTGTGGCTGCACGAAAGACTGGACACCGGCCTCGTTCATTGAATCAACCGTTGCGGAACTGAAACAAAAACTTGGGAATGACAAAGTCATCCTTGCACTTTCGGGCGGTGTTGATTCGTCCGTTACGGCGGTACTTTTGAACAGGGCAATCGGTAAAAACCTGACCTGCATCTTCGTTGACCATGGTTTGTTGCGCAAAAACGAGTTTCAAAAAGTGATGAAAGATTATGAAGTATTGGGGCTTAACGTGCTTGGAATCAATGCTTCCGAAAGATTTTACAGGGAACTGGAAGGCGTTACCGACCCGGAAAAGAAACGCAAAATAATCGGCAAGGGATTTATAGACGTTTTTGATGAAGAAGCACATAAATTACAAAATATTAAATGGTTAGGACAAGGTACCATCTATCCCGATGTGATTGAATCGTTGTCGATAACAGGAACCGTCATCAAAAGTCACCACAATGTAGGAGGACTGCCGGATAAAATGAATCTGAAACTTGTTGAGCCTCTGCGACTTTTATTCAAGGATGAAGTACGTCGTGTCGGAACGGAACTTGGAATGCCTGCACATTTGATAAAGCGACATCCGTTTCCGGGGCCGGGGCTGGGTATCAGGATATTGGGTGACGTCACATCCGAAAAAGTGCGCGTTCTACAGGAAGCCGATGACATTTATATTTCCGCTTTGCACGAATGGAAACTGTACGATAAGGTATGGCAGGCAGGAACTATCCTGTTACCCATACGTTCCGTTGGCGTTATGGGTGATGAGCGGACTTATGAAAACACGGTTGTGCTTCGGGCAGTAACTTCAACGGACGCCATGACTGCCGATTGGGCGCAGTTACCTTACGAATTTCTGGCAAAAATATCGAATGAAATCATCAATAAAGTCAAAGGCGTAAATCGAGTTGTCTATGACATTAGTTCGAAACCTCCTTCAACTATTGAGTGGGAATAATTTCATCTCTCCTATTCAACTTTCAGGGTCACTTTAAACAGTTTGCCCTGTAGAAGGTTGACGTCACTATAGGTTGTTTCCGCCCTCAGCATTCCTCCTGTGGCACTCTCCACTTGCGTAATGATGAGCATCAGTTTTTGCGACTGCTGATTTTTGCGTATGATACCATTCGCTTTGGCTCCGCTTTTAACGACAACCTGTCCCGACCGAACATAAGAGTTGGTAACCGATAACGTGATTTTTGTATTGTCCGTAACCGAATCATAATTATAAGATTCATTCAGGATTACATTGAGTACGGGCGAGGTGGTTATGTTTGCATCAGGCTTTACAACAGGGGCCTTTTTCTTTTCCTCTTCCTGTTTCCACTTCTGTTCCTGTTTTTTTATCTCCTGTTTTTTCATCTCCTCCTTTTTCTTTTCCTCTTCTTTCAAGAAAGTTGAGGTTACTATCGCATCGGGCGTATTGTTTTTTTTATCTTCAACAACAAGGTTTGATACCTTTCCCTGCCTTGAAGTCGTATCCATTTTCACAACGACCGGAGGTTTTGGGGCAGGTTTTGGTATCGGTGTCGGTGTCGGTGAAGGATAAAACAGCACAAGTAGCGCCACAAACAATGATACGGCCAGAAAACCAAGTCCAAGCAGATATTTGTGTTCCTCTTTCAGCGTAATCTTCTGCTTGGAACGTGGTGTCACCACCGGAGACTTCACCGTTGGAGGTTTCGGTGTCTGAGACTTCCTTTTCGGAGTGGTATTCTCCACAAGCCGTTCGGCGATTTGTTGCAAACAATGCTTGAAGGCGCCTGCATTGGTAAAACGTGCCGATGGATTTTTTTCCAGCGCTTTCAGGATGGCAGCGTTCAGCGCTTTGGGTATGTTCCCGTTTATTTTGTCCGGTGACGGAGGTTTAGTACCGGTTTGCGCCTGCATGATTTCAAATTCGTTTCCATTCTCGAACGGCGTAGCGCCCGTCAGCAGTTCATACAACACAATGCCCAGCGAATAAATGTCTGAAGCGAAACCGACTTCTTTTCCGTTCACTTGTTCGGGCGACATGTACTGCAACGTGCCCGTGACCCGTCCATCCCGCGTAAGACGCGAATTACCCGCTATTCGGGCGATGCCGAAATCCATGATTTTCACTGTGCCGTCGGTCGATAACATCAGATTGGCCGGTTTCATGTCGCGGTGGAAGATTCCCTTGTCATGCGCGTGCTGCAATCCGTCAAGTGTCTGAACGGCAATATCCAACACTTTCTTCACCGGCAGCACACCGTCTCTTTTCAGGATCGATTCGAGCGTTTCACCTTCCACGTATTCCATGATCATGTACCACGGAGGGTAGTCCGGCAACAGGTTGTAATTATACAACATGGTGATATTATGGTGTCTGAGTTTGGCCAGCGCAATGGCTTCGGACTCGAAGCGTTTCCGATCCTCTTCGCGCAACGATTTCATCACCTTGATGGCTACCTGTCTTCGCAACACGTTGTCCTCCATGCCCAAATAAACGGCTCCCATCCCGCCTTCGCCTATCTTCTCGATGATGATATGGTTGGGGATATGTATTGTTTGATCCATGATGTTATTCCTCCGTGTCTGTTTTTTCGTTGATTTCTACTATAGCGACGGTGATGTTGTCGTATCCGCCCCGCTCCTTTGCCAGCGCAATGAGCGATGCCGCCGCTTCTCTGATAGATTCCATTGCCAAATGCTGATGGATTTCCACATCCGTCACCAGATCATATAATCCATCGCTGCACAGCAGAAAGCGGTTGCCCACCCTAATGGGAAACTTTATCTTAAAAACGTCGGGCGTTATATGGGGTTTTGTACCTGCCGCCTTCGTCAAGAGGTTGCGTTGTGGGTGTATGGCAGCTTCTTCTGCCGTGATTTGTCCCTTTTTCAGCAGTTCCATGACGATGGTATGGTCACAGGTCACTTGCCGGAATATATCGCCTGCAAGCAAATACATCCGGCTGTCACCTATATGTGCGCAATAGATTTTCCTGTCTCGAATCAGCAGTGTCGTACAAGTGGTTCCCATGACGGACTGTAGTTGCTGCGACTGTTCGTAAATAAGGCTGTTCGCCTTGTTAAGCAATCCCGATAACCACTGTTTCGGTTTCTTGCCCAAGGTTTGCCCGTTATCGCTGCAAAAGGTATCCACCATGATGGCGCTTGCCACTTCTCCCCGCTCGTATCCGCCCATGCCGTCGGCAAGGATGGCAAGGAAGTCGGTTTTGCTGCCTTCCAAAAACAGGAATGCGGCATTGTCTTCATTGTTTTCCCGCACACACCCCGTGTCGGTCTGCACCGTAGCGCGGATAAGCAGCCGATCTTTCGGGATGCGTGTGAGTTTGCGTTTTTTCTTCCGCAGGAACATCATTGATTTAATCCTCCTTGCCTTTCATAATTATTTGGAGTCAATGACCGGATCAGTACCCATGAGTTCGATACCGTATTTAATGGGCACGGCAAAGG
The DNA here is from genome assembly GCA_031260845.1 of Bacteroidales bacterium. Classification (GTDB taxonomy): domain Bacteria; phylum Bacteroidota; class Bacteroidia; order Bacteroidales; family UBA4181; genus JAIRLS01. The sequence continues at coordinate 531 of JAISKR010000015.1, read as the reverse complement.
TCATTACATTTGCGATTCCGGCATTGAAGATGCCGACCACCCGTCCCTGATTGTCAAACAAAGGCCCGCCGCTGTTGCCGGGCCCTGTAGAATTGATAGTCAATTGGTAAGAGTCGGAATTGCTGAAATAATTACCGGACGTAGTCTGGGTACTTGCCTTGACCAACCGTCCGATGTTGCCCTGACTGAGCGTAGGCACCGGCACTTTTACGATTTGTTGGTTGCTGTTGAAACTGTCAAACGATTTGATTTGCGAATACTGGTCGGGCGAAATTCCCGGATAGCCCAGCACTGTTACATCATTGCCGGTCTGGATCTCATTGTAGTTATCCGAAAGCGTTACTGCGGGCAATACTTGCGGCAGGTCTATTTTTATCATGGCCACATCCTGCTTGTTGGAAATACGTTTCAGCGTGGCAGGCGTACGCAAATCGTTGCGGGCAAATGTCACGTCCATGTAGATATTGGTTCCTTCGAACACTTTAGATGCCGCCTTGTTGTTAAAATTCATGGCATCCTGCGGCACCCATT
>JAISKR010000345.1 GCA_031260845.1 Bacteroidales bacterium | reverse complement strand
CATTGCCGATTCCTGAAACCGTTTGGAAGCCACGATAGAGCGCATCGACACGATTTCGGGGTTCATGTTGGGCACTTCTATTCCGATGGTGCCTTTGCCCGGCATTGGCGCAATGATGCGGATGCCGAGGGCTGACAAACTCAGCGCAATGTCGTCTTCCAAGTTTTTGATTTTCGAGATGCGCACCCCTGCGGCAGGCACAATCTCGTACAACGTCACCGTCGGACCCGGTGTGGCTTTGATTTTTGAAATCTGTATGCCGTAGTTGCCCAAGGTGTCCACAATTTTATTCTTGTTGTTTTCCAACTCATCAGCAGTCACGCTGTTTTCGTCTGATTGGCGGTCTATCAGCAAGTCGAGAGACGGTTTTTCATAATTGGACAATTCCAAAGTGGGGTCGTAGGGACCCATCGCATCCAAGGGATCCATGACGTATTGTTCCGGCTCATCGTTTGTTGACGGCGGTTCCGTAAGCGGTTCGTCGTCTTCCCTGTTTGGTTTCACTATTTCAAAGGAAATTTCGCCTTCGGTTTTTTCCCCCGAAGGGATTATTTCGTCGTCTTGGCTTTCATCGTCGTCATCGTTATCTTCTTCGTTCTCATTGTCTTCCGTTGTTGACGATGGGGTAGGATAGGTTTTGGCAGGTTTCACCGTCTTTGGCAGTTTCGGCAACTTGGCTTTCGTTACAGAATCGTAAACAGAAGAGCTGGTGCGCTTGAACCAACTGAAAAATCCCACAAATGTGAAAGTGAGGAATGCAAAAGTGAGCAACAGCAACAGAATAGCCGTGCCGAAACGTCCCAACAGCGACACAAACCAGTCGGACATGACTATGCCGTGTGCGCCGCCCAAGCCGGTGCCGAGAAATCCGCCCGTATTGCCCGAAACGAAGCCAAAAATCAGCGAAAGCAGCGCCAATCCGATGAGAGAAGTGCGAAGTGTCCATAACAACGGAAGCAGTTTCACTTTCAGTAAACGAAACCCCAACACTAAGAATATCAGCGGGATGAAAAAGGAAGAAAGTCCAAAGCCGTTGGTAATCAACTTAAACGCTGTCCATGCACCCAATTTGCCCATCCAGTTGTCGGCGTGAGAGGTGTGCTGGTCTGAAACCCGCGAAAATTCAGCCATACTTTGGTCTGCCTTCCATGTGAACAGGTAGGAAACGAATGCCACAATCACAAACACCGCCAAACCGATGAATACGAATGCCAATGTCATTTTAAACCGCTCGTCATGGGTCAAACGATAAAATTTCCCTTTGTCTGCTTTTTCTTTACTGCCTTTACTCATTATTGAATATAAAAATCTTTTCTGCACAAAAGTAGTGTTAAATTATGAATTAATTTGAATGATTTTGCGAAATAAAAAATAAAATGTACTTTTGGGGTTTCTTATTATTATCTTTCAAAAAGATGGGAAAACAGAAAATTGTAGAAATGTTGAAAACAGGGAAAATCCTTGTTTCTGACGGTGCATGGGGCACGTTTTTGTACCGGAAAGGGCTGACAGTCGGCGCGTGTCCCGATGAATGGTCGCTTTCGCACTTCGAGGCGGTGAAAGACATTGCGCAGCAGTATGTGGCTGCCGGTTCGGATATGGTCGAGAGCAACAGTTTCGGCGCCAACCGCTTTAAATTGGAACATTTCGGCTTGCAGGACAAGGCGGAAGCCATCAACGAAGCGGCGGCACGCGCTTCGCGGCAGGCAGCAGGCGATGACAAATATGTCATTGCATCCATCGGACCTACCGGCAAAATGCTGGTGATGGGCGACGTGACCGAGGAAGAATTTTACGACTGTTTTCGCGAGCAGGCTGTGGCGTTGGCGAAAGGCGGCGCAGACGCGGTGTGCATTGAAACCATGAGCGACGCAGACGAGGCGGTGCAGGCTATCAAAGCGGCGAAAGAGAACACGTTGCTGGAAATCATCGCTACCTTTACCTTTGAGAAGACGCTGCAAAACGAATATCGCAGTATGATGGGACTGACGCCGGTTGAAGCGGCTGGCAGGGCTATTGAAGCGGGCGCAGACATAGTGGGCGCCAACTGCGGCAATGGAATGGAACGCATGATTGACATTGTGCGCGAAATTCGCAGCGCCTATCCCGACGTTTTCATCTTAGTACACGCCAACGCCGGGCTTCCGTCCAACGTCAACGGCGTGGATGTATTCCCCGAAACGCCCGAAATGATGGCGTCCTACGTTCCCGCCCTTATCAAGGCAGGCGCCAATATCATAGGCGGATGCTGCGGAACGACGCCCGCACATATCAAGGCGATAAAACAAGCGATAAAATCAATTACGAATTAAAAATTACGGATTACGAACCCTTTCATGACAGAAAGGAATCTGATAATTGATAAAAAATAGGGATGAGTAGGAAAAGAGAGCCACTCAAGGGATTCGGACCCTCGACCTGCTCATTACGAGTGAGCTGCTCTACCGCTGAGCTAAAGTGGCAAGATGAGGCTTAAACAATTGTTGTCCCGATAGGACTCGAACCTATTCAGGCAGAACCAAAATCTGCAGTGCTACCATTACACCACGGGACAATATCGGGCGCAAAAGTACAAAAAAATTCAAATGCGCAAACGAAAAAGCGAAAAAAACTGCTAATCGCTATTCGCCATTAGCAGTTATCGCTTGACGGATAATAACTTGTATTATTCCGCTTTCTTTTCGGCAACCGAATCGTAAACGGTAATGTCGGCAGGTTGTGAACCGCAGGCATTCAAGGTTTCGCCGAACTTTTTGAAATGTTCGGTGGCAAAATGCACTTCAACGGCAGCCTGATTCTTCCATTCTTCAAAAAACATGAATTTGGTGGGGTCTTCAGGATCCTGAAACAAAGAATAACTGACATTGCCTTCCTCAGCACGCGACAATTCAAGCAATGACTTAGTGGCGGCGATAAAATCGGCAACCTTGTCAGCCTTGATGAACACACGAGCGCTGATAATCTTCTTGGGCTCTTTGCAACAAGATTTTGCTTCGGATTTTTCGCAGCAGGCTTTGTCTTCTTCCTTACCGCAGGATTTGTTACCCTGATTACAACAAGCAGCGATTAACATGGCTGCACAAAAAAACATAATGACTTTTTTCATGACGATAATTTTTTATTAATTAAGCCGCAAAGATACAAAAGATTATAATACTACACAACAAATGTTTAAAATTTGCGAAATAACATATTTTTTAGAGAAAAAATCCGTACCTACGAAACTTTCGTAGTATTACAAGTTATATATATGATTAACAGATATTTAGTTTGTAATCAAGACAATTTAACTACGACACAACTTGTCGTAGTCGAGAATAATCTCTGCAAAATTTGCGGAGATTATTTATTTGTCAGGATATGAACGATTTATTCTATTTCTCTGCCATCCCATGAGTTTGAATCGGGAAAGGGGTCAATGTAAAATCGTGCCTTTTTTGTCAGGGTGTCAATTTTGAACCTGATTTCAGCAGGCAATTCAACGCCTTGTCGTGGTATATCTCCTATATTGATATTGGCATGATAAGGAT
>JAISKR010000286.1 GCA_031260845.1 Bacteroidales bacterium | reverse complement strand
AACTTATAACAATGTATAACAATCTGCAACAACCTAATCCACATAGATAAAATCTATATCCCCATAAATATTATCAGTTTGACTTATCAAAAAACGCCCTGTATCTTTGCAAAAGTTTTTTAAAACACATTTAGTAATAATTTAAAATTTGTAAAAATGCAAACGATAATTAATTCTCAGGTGCCTGAATTTAAAGTACAGGCTTATCAAAACGGCAGTTTCAAAACTGTAAGTAGTAACGACGTAAAAGGGAAATGGGCGATTTTCTTCTTCTATCCCGCCGATTTCACCTTTGTGTGTCCCACCGAACTGGAAGACATGGCTGATAAATACGCCAAATTTCAGGAAATGGGCGTAGAAATCTATTCCGTGAGCGCCGACACGCACTTTGTCCACAAGGCATGGCACGACGCTTCGGAAACCATCCGCAAAATCAAGTATCCGATGCTGGCTGACCCCACAGGCGTGATAGGACGCGGGTTTGGTACGTATATCGAAGAGGATGGACTGAACTATCGCGGCACCTTTGTGGTAAATCCCGAAGGTCAGGTTAAAATCGCCGAGATACACGACAACGGCATCGGTCGAAATGCCGAAGAACTGGTACGCAAGGTGGAAGCAGCGCAGTTTGTAGCCGCACACCCCAACGAGGTATGCCCCGCAAAATGGAAAAAAGGCGATGCCACCCTGAAACCGAGTATCGATTTAGTAGGGAAAATCTAAATCAATGATAAATGGTTAATGATAAATGGTTAATTACGAAAGACGCCCATTCATCATTAACCATTAACAATTAATAATTAATAATTAATAATTAAAATCATGTTAGACACTTCATTAAAAGAACAAATACGAAGCATATTTGCACCATTGCAGGCGAAATATGTGTTGAATGTGACTGCGCCGCCGCAGCACGAAAACAAGGAGGAAATGATTGAACTGCTGGGCGATATCGCATCCGTGTCGGAGCATATCACCTACCACGTTCAAAGCGGCAACGAGTTGGCGTTTTCCGTATTGAAAGACGGTAAGGAAACAGGCGTTCACTTTCGCGGGATTCCCAACGGACATGAGTTTTCGTCGTTTCTGCTGGCGATTCTCAACGCCGACGGACAGGGAAAAAACATTCCCGACGAGGCAATCTGCAAGCGGGTGCAGGCTTTGAAGACGCCCATCCGCCTGAAAACATACGTATCGCTCACTTGCACCAACTGTCCCGACGTGGTGCAGGCGCTCAACCTGATGGCGGTGCTCAATCCGGGCATCAGCCACGAGATGGTGGACGGCGGTTTGTATCCCGAAGAGGTGGACGCCTTGAAAATAAAGGCGGTGCCGGTGGTATATGCCGACGACGAATTGCTGCATTTCGGCAAATCCGATTTCGGCGAGTTGCTCGGCAAACTCGAAGCACGTTACAGCACCACCGCCGTCGTCACCGATTGCACCGTCAAGCCTTACGACGTGATAGTGGTCGGAGGCGGTCCTGCCGGAAGCGCCGCCGCCATCTATTCCGCCCGAAAGGGTTTGAAAGTGGCGATGCTTGCCGAGCGCATCGGCGGACAGGTGAAGGAAACCGTGGGCATCGAAAACCTGATTTCCGTGCCGCAAACCACCGGCGATGCGTTGGCGGCTGACCTGAAAAACCATCTCGGACACTACGCGGTGGATATTTGGGAGCATCGCAACGTGGAAAACGTGGCGCAGACGGGCGCCGAATACGTGGTGTCCACCAATGGCGGCGAACGCTATCAGGCGCCTTCGCTGATTATCGCCACCGGCGCTAAATGGCGACAGTTGAACGTGCCCGGCGAGACGGAATATGTCGGGCGTGGCGTGGCTTACTGTCCGCACTGCGACGGTCCGTTCTACAAAAGCAAACACGTAGCCGTCGTTGGCGGCGGCAATTCGGGCATCGAGGCAGCCATCGACTTGGCGGGCATTTGCTCGAAAGTGACCGTTTTTGAGTTCGCCGACACGCTGAAAGCCGACAAGGTTTTGTTGGATAAAGTGCGCAGTCTCGCCAATGTGGAGATTTTCCTCTCGTCGCAAACGACGGAAGTCATCGGCAACTGGGAGAAAATGACCGGCATTCGCGTGAAAGACCGCATCACAGGCGAGGAGCGTGTGATAGATTTGGACGCAGTGTTCGTGCAAATAGGCTTGTCAGCTAACAGCAGCGTGGTGAAGCACATTGTGACCACCAACGAACGCGGCGAAATAGCCATCGACGCCCACTGCCGCACCAACGCACCCGGCGTCTATGCCGCAGGCGACGTTACCACCGTACCCTACAAGCAAATCATCATCGCTATGGGCGAAGGAGCAAAGGCAGCGCTGACGTCATTTGAAGACGGAATGAGAAAAGTCTGAACCATGATTTTGTCAAGATTTACAAGATGGATGGCTGTTCGGCGGTATTGCAAATGCCGCCGACTTGCATAGTTACCACAGAGAAGAATTTTATTTTTTGGAATTTTATTTTGATTTTCAAAACAAAGTAGTACCTTTGCACCAAAATAAAATCAGATGAGGATTATCGCACATCGCAAAATTGCTGAATTTTACGAAGACCACCCCAATGCAAAAATACCGTTAGAAGAATGGTATTTGAAGACGAAAAAGTCAGAATGGGGAAATTTTGCAGACGTAAAAAACACATTCAACAGTGTCGATTATGCAGGTAATCAACGATATATTTTCAATATCAAAGGAAACGAGTATCGACTGGTTGCAATGATATTATTTCAAATTAAACGTGTTTATATCCGATTTATCGGGACACATGAAGAATACGATAAAATAGACTGTTCAAAAATATAAAAATCATGGCAAAAATTAAAACAGAATTAGAGTACAGTGCAACAATGAGCAGAATTGAAGAACTTTTATCCATTGTAGGAGAAAACACTCTTGCAAGCGATAAGAATATGATTGAACTTGTTCTTCTCTCGGATTTGGTTGAAGAATACGACACGGAACTATACCCTGTTGGAAATCCGTCCTTGACTGAAACCATGAAACTAAGGATGTTCGAAATGAATATTACACAAAAGGATTTAGCTGAAATATTGGGAGTAAGTCCTTCTCGAGTAAGTGAATACCTAACCGGAAAAAGCGAACCGACTTTACCTGTTGCGCGAAATTTAAGCCGCAAATTGAAAATTGACGCCGAGGTTGTTCTTGGGGTATAAGAAATTAGTTATTGCCTTTTTAAAAAATAACTCTACCTTTGGCGCGTCAAATTTTAATAAGAACCATCGCAAATGAACAAGAGAATAGCGGTATTGGCGGGGGACGGCATCGGTCCCGAAGTAGTAGAGCAGGCGTTGAAAGTGGTGAAAGCCATCGAGCGGAAATATGACCTGCATTTTGAATATACGCCTGCATTGGTGGGTGCTGTGGCTATTGATGAAGCGGGCAATCCTTATCCCGACGCCACGCACGAAATATGTATGCACTCGGATGCAGTGCTTTTCGGCGCTATCGGCGACCCGAAATACGACAACAACCCTTCCGCCAAGGTGCGCCCCGAACAGGGTTTACTTGCCATGCGTAAGAAATTGGGCTTGTATGCCAATATTCGCCCCATCACGGCGTTCAAATCCTTGATTAACAAGTCGCCGCTCAAAACGGAGTTGATAGAAGGCGTTGATTTGATGGTGTTGCGCGAACTCACCGGCGGAATTTATTTCGGCGAGCCGCGCGGACGCAGCGAAGACGGCAATACGGCTTTCGACACCTGCACCTATCAGCGTTACGAAGTGGAGCGCATCGGGCGATTGGCTTTTGAATATGCCCGCAAACGCCGCAAAAAACTTGCTGCGGTGGACAAAGCCAATATCCTTGCTACCTCGCGGCTGTGGCGCGAAACCATACAGCAACTGCACAGCGAATATCCCGATGTGGAATTGGAGTTTATGTTTGTGGACAATGCCGCCATGCAATTAGTCACCTGGCCCCAAAAATTTGATGTGATTGTCACCGAAAATATGTTTGGCGACATTCTCACCGACGAGGCGAGTGTGATTACCGGTTCGCTCGGTTTGCTGCCTTCTGCGTCCGTAGGGATATACACTTCCGTGTTTGAGCCTATTCACGGTTCGTACCCGCAAGCGGCAGGTAAAAATATTGCTAATCCTTTGGGAACCATCCTTTCCGCTGCACTGATGTTCGAATATGCGCTCAATATACCTCATGCGGGAGAAATTATCCGCAAAGCCTGCGAACAATCCATCGAACAAGGCATAGTGACCACCGATATCGCCGTCGGAGGAAAGGCTCACAGCACATCCGAAGTGGGCGACTGGATAGCAAAAACGATAGAGTAGGGGATAAATTAATTACACTTTCCGTTTTTTCCATTTTCCGGTTTTCAGATATGCCAAGGCGGCGAGCATCATGAAAATGCCGTAGATGCCATCGACTAACCACACATACGCTATGCCCCAATTCCAGACCTCTACTGCCATGATGGTGACGACAAGATACAGGCAGGTGGCAATGATTTCAATAGCCAGCGTTATATGCGTGTTGCCTGTGCCCGACACAGCGTTGAAACACACGAACCCCAAGCCGAAAAACACTGCCGACACGCACATAGACGGCATGATGCCCACTGTTGCCTCAGCCAATGCCGGAATGTTGGTATAAATGGACGTGACGAAGCCTGAAAACAGGAACGTCAGTAGTGCGAGGATGAGCGTGGCAACGGTAGAGAGCGCCATCACCTTAGTCATCACCGGATAAATCAACAATGGTTTGCGACGCCCGATGCTGTAACTCACCAATGAGTTGACCGCTGCGGAAAAGCCCCACAAGGGCAACAGGAAAATCATGTACAGGCTTCGTCCGATATTGGACACTGCCAGCGCGTCCTCGCTGATTTTTTCCACCATCACAAAAAAGATGAACCATGACGCCAGCGAAAGGAAGTTTTGCAGGGACGCAGGAACGGATATTTTTACCAAATGCAGCATATCCTTCATGGAATACCTGATTTTGCCAAAGATACGGTACACCCCGAACGATTTTTCGCGATAAATATAGACCGCATACACACCCACAGCGACCAATTCGGCAATAACACTGCCGGCAGCGGCGCCACTGACGCCCATAGCCGCAAAACCGCCGTGTCCGAAAATGAGCAGCCAGTCAAACACCACGTTGACAGCCACCATCAGAATGGTGACGTATGAAATAACCTTGGTGCGGGCAATTCCCACAAGGAACGCCTGAAACACATACGCCACAAAGCCAAACAAGATGCCCCACATACGCACATCAACGAAAGAGGCGGTTGCTTCCTGCACATCGGGCGACTGTATCAGCAGCGACAGGATATCTCTGCCGGTATAGCGCAGCAAAACGAGTAGCAGCAGGGCAAACGGTATCAGGAAGAGCAGCGAATGATGCACCACCCCGCCAATCGCCTCGCTGCGCCCTTCGGCGTGGCGACGCGCTACGATGACCTGAATGCCGACGCTGAAACCAAAGCCCAGCATCATGACGGACAGGTACAGTACGCTGCCCAATGCCGCCGCCCCCAGCGAAACGGCGTCTAACCGCCCGATGAAAGCGGTGTCGGTGATGCTTAGCAGGTTTTGCGCTATGTTCCCGATGACAATCGGATAGGCAATCTTCCAAATACGACTGAA
>JAISKR010000275.1 GCA_031260845.1 Bacteroidales bacterium | reverse complement strand
ACAAATTTTTATCCCATCCAAACAACCTATATTTCCGATTTTATCCCGACCTTTGCGGAAATTAAAATGAAAAAAATGACAAAAAAAGTTTTGGCGTTGTTTTTTGGGGGATTATTTCTCGTTAATGCCAATCTTTCGGCACAGGAAAGAAAATATACAATAAGCGGCTCTGTGCGGGACAATACCAATGGTGAAGACCTTATCGGCGTGTCTGTTGGCGTGTTAAATTCCGGCTTGGGAACAACCACCAACACTTATGGATTTTACTCCATCAGCCTGCCCGCAGGCGAACATACCTTGGTATTTTCGTATATCGGATATACAAGTCAGGAGGTAAAAGTGGATTTGTCGGAAAATAGAACTCTGAATATACAGATGGCGCCTGATGTGCAACAATTGGCGGAAGTTGTCATTAGTTCTGAAAGTAAAAACGCCAATGTATCCAAAGCGGAAATGGGTGTTGCAAAGCTGTCTTCCCAAACCATAAAAAAAATTCCGGTGCTGATGGGCGAAGTGGATGTGCTCAAGTCCATTCAACTGCTGCCCGGCGTACAGGCAACATCCGAAGGCTCTTCCGGTTTCAGTGTGCGCGGCGGCGGTTACGACCAGAACCTCATTATGCTGGACGAGGCTACCGTATATAGCGCATCACATCTCGTGGGTTTCTTTTCGGTATTCAACAACGACGCCGTTAAAGACGTTACGCTCTACAAGGGCGACATACCGGCATCGGCGGGCGGACGGCTTTCGTCGCTGATGGACATACGGACAAAGGACGGTAACAATCAGCGTTTTTCGGGGACAGGCGGAATCGGGCTTATTTCGAGCCGATTGACGTTGGAGGGTCCCATCGCATCCGACAAAGCCACGTTCATCGTGTCGGGGCGCAGAACGTATATCGACCTGTTCATGAAATTGGCGAACAACCCCGATATAAAAAATACAAACCTGTATTTCTATGATTTGAATGCCAAGATAAATTACCGCATCAACGACCACAACCGTTTGTTTATCTCAGGGTATTTGGGGCGCGATGTATTGGCGCATTCCGACGACATGGGGCTGAATTTCGGCAATCTGACCACAACCGTCCGATGGAATCACATTTTCTCGCCGAAACTGTTTTCAAATTTCACGCTCATAGGCAGCAATTACGATTACTCCATGGGCAGTAGCTCCGGCGCTTCGATGATGCAGGAATGGAAGTCTAAAATACGCGATTACGGCGTTAAGGCGGATTTTTCCTGTCTCCCCAATCCTCAAAACAGCATTAAGTTCGGCTACCAAGCCACGCACCACACCTTTACGCCAAGCGCAGGCGGCGCAGGCAGTTCAATATCGGGACAAATTTCACAGCTTCCGAAATATGCACTGGAGCACGCTGTTTATGTATCGAACGAAATGAAAGTTTTAGATGCGCTGACCTTCAAATACGGTTTGCGCTATTCGCTGTTCCAAAATATCGCCAACGGCGAAACGATTAACTATTTGAATGATTACAAAGTTGATTATTCAAAAGCACCTGCAAAAAGAACAATTTACAATTATCAACACCGACTCGAACCCCGCGCAGGCGCAACTTATCTCTTGAATGATGCCAACTCGGTAAAAGCAAGCTATTCCCGCACCACGCAGTACATACAGCTGGCGTCCAATTCGGCGTCGGGTTCTCCGTTGGACGTTTGGTTTCCGGCAACTCAAAACGTAAAACCGCAGTTGTCCGACCAGTTTTCGCTCGGTTACTTCCGCAATTTTGCCGATAATAAATATGAATTTTCGGCGGAAGCATACTATAAAATCTTGCAGGATGTGGTTGATTTCAAAGACCATGCAAATCTGCTGGGAAATGTCGATTTTGAGCAGGAACTCCGTTTCGGCAAAGGAAAAACGTATGGATTGGAGTTGATGCTGAAAAAGAACACCGGCAAACTGATGGGCTGGATAAGTTACACGTTTGCCAAAGCCAAACGGCAAATAGACGAAATCAATAACGGCGATTGGTACCGCTCGCCTTACGACAAACCCCACAACATTTCCATTGTTGCCAATTACGAACTGTCGCGCAAATGGTCTTTCGGCGCCAATTGGGTGTTTGCAAGCGGCGCCCCCATCACCTATCCGACCGGAAAATATTGGGCAGACGGCTCTTACGTGCCGCTTTATTCGGGCAGAAACGAATATCGTCAACCCGCCTACCACCGTTTGGACTTGTCCGCAACCCTCAAACTGTCAAAACCGGGAAAATGGCTTCAAAGCGAACTGAACTTTTCGCTCTACAACGCCTACGGACGAAAAAATCCTTGGATGATAACATTCAAACAGGATGATAATCAACCGGATATTACCCACGCCGAAAAAATGTACATGTTCACATTCATCCCTTCCATCACGTGGAATTTCAAATTTTAAAATATAAAAAGAATATGCAAAATATAAAATTCATAATCATTTCATTTTTAATCGCTTCGGGCATAAGTTTTTTTGGTTGTACCGAAAGAATGGACATCAACGTGAACGATGCACTCCGGCAGCTTGCCATTTACGGTAGCATCACGACCGACACCATGCAGCACGCGATAAGCGTAATGCGGTCGTCGAACTATTTTTCAAATTCCGCACCCGAAGGAATCAGCGGCGCGGCGGTTACCATCAGCAACGGGGACGAGGTATTTACCTTGACGGAAAGTCCATCCGAAAAAGGCGTGTATCTGACAGCCTCCGATGTGTTTGGAACAGAGGGAAATACCTATACATTAAAGGTTGTTGTCGATTTCAACGGCGTAACGGACGAATATACGGCAACCTCCCTGTTGCCGCGCGCTGTTCAGGTGGATTCCTTCAAACTGCAACCCTCCAATATTTCAAACAATATCAATGCCTTGCTTTACGGCAAATTTCCGGAAATCGGGAATAACTACATGAACATCTTGGCTTACAAAAATAACCATATCCCACTGAACGATAAATTGTCGGACTTCAACATTATTGTCAGCGAAAATAGAGACAGTCAAGAGATTGACGGCGCCGCCTGTATGCGTTTTCACACGAAACAGGACGAAGACAGGGCTTACATCGAGAAGGGCGACCTTATTACCATTCAAGTCTGCTCGATTACGAAAGA
>JAISKR010000239.1 GCA_031260845.1 Bacteroidales bacterium | reverse complement strand
TCAAAATATTTCTGATAGTCGGCGTCCGAAATATGTTCGAAATTTTTCACCCATTCGTGCCGTGCCACTAAGGAATACGTGCCCCAGTGGATAAACATTCCGAAACGGTCGTGTGTCCACCAAGCCATGCGCTCGGTTTTCTGTTTGGGCGTTTCTTTCGCCCATGCAGGTGTTTCCTGCGCCGAAAGAGTAAAATTAATACTGACAAGGAATAACATCCAAAAAACAATACTTTTTTTCATATAAAATTAATTTAAGATTGGGTTTATATTACTTTATTACAATTTATTACAATTTTAGTTGAAAGAATGTAGTGCCTCTTCGCGATTTTGGATAATGCGGAATGACTTGTGCAACTGTAACACCTCAAATCACCGCAGTGCCGAATCCGAAATATTGCAAAAAAGGATTTGTCCGTTTGTCTTCTCTGCCTCTTTTGAGGCTGTTAACAGGACAGCAAAGCCGGAACTGTCTAAAAAACTCACACCTTCCATATTCATCAGCACTTTTGCATTGGAACGCTGAAATATCTTCAAAAGTTCCGTCTTGACGTTCTCGCTTACAAACAGGTTTAAGTTTTGAAGGTTTAATTTTACTTCGCTGATGCTATCTATCTGATTTATTGTTATCATGAAAAAAAATTATAGATTTTTTAGGTGTTCTTCCAATTCTTTTCTTACTTCTACACTTAGTGTATGGAATGCTTTAATAGCATTTTTACACTTTTCGGTTTGGGGTACTTCTGCTTTTGCCCATCCTTCCAGTTCAACCATGTTATGAGCCAGTTGTTCGGCGCCCATTACTAAGGCAGATGATTTTATTTTATGAGCCAAACGGCTTAATTCAAGCCAATTACCGCTTTCGTATAGGGATTCAAGTTCTACACTTGTTTCTGTCAACTGAGCGAGGAACATATCAATCATTTCCTTCATGATTTCAGCACTATCCCCTGTCATTTGCTGTAAATACTTCAAATCTGTAACCATAAACTACCAAAATTTATTGCTGTAAAAGTAGTAATTTTTATAAAATAAATGATACTTTTGTACGTTTTTTTTTCGATTTTCAATCAGAAAATTTTTAAAATATCTGTTAAATAGCGTTTTACATCAAAAAAAAGTTTTAATAAATGAAAAAGATAGTAATTTTTGCGTCCGGTTCGGGAACGAATATGCAGCGGATTGTCGAATATTTCACGGGAAGAGGTTTTGTTGACGTCCAAAAACTTTACTGCAATCGGCAAGATGCTTATGTGCTCGAACGGGCAAAGCAATTGGATATTCCTGCCGTCATTTTCGGGAAGGACGATTTTTACCATACTGACCTTATTTTAAATTCCCTGAAAGCGCTATCGCCCGATTTAATTGTCTTGGCGGGCTTTTTATGGAAGGTTCCCGAAAAAATCATTCAAGCCTTTCCCCGTAAAATTATCAATATCCATCCTGCGCTTTTGCCCAAATATGGCGGGAAAGGTATGTACGGCGAGCACGTTCACCGCGCCGTTATTGAAAGTGGCGACGTCGAATCGGGCGTCACGGTGCATTATGTCAATGAAAATTATGATGAGGGAAATGTTATCATGCAGGCTAAATGCGCGATTCAACGCGGTGACACGCCCGAAACGCTGGCACAAAAGATTCACACCTTGGAATACGATTATTTTCCGGTAGCAATTGAGCAATTGTTGACATCGTAGGATAAACAAATATTTCTACAAGTCCAGCGACATTTGTTCTGCTTTTCCTTCTTTTGCTTCAAATTTCACTTCCGTAAATTTCACTTCGGGCGTCGTGTCGGCGGGACTTGTCGGATTGTCAGACGCCTGAATGGCTGCTGATGGCGGCAACGGCTCTATTTCTTCCACTTTGGCAATCTCGAAGGTGGAAAGACGTTTACCCTTTGCTTTTAAACTCTTTACACCGATAAATTCACCTGCGTCAATGGTTTCTTGCGGTTTGTGTTTGGATAAACCGCCAAAAGTGATGACAAATTGCGGTCTGATTTCGCGGCTCAGGCATTTCAACGCCTGTCTGCCTTCGCCGATGAAGGAAACCGCTTGTGCCGTTTGCTCAAACGGGAATCGTTTGAGATACCAGAAGGTGGATTCGTAATCGTAATACACGGCTGTGAATATGGACGTTGAGTCGAATTTTTCAATCAGGCGGATATTGTCCACAAAATGCTGCGATACGTCGAATCCCGCTATCCGGTACTTGCCTTCGGTGGTCACCACCAACAGTTTGTCGCTGTTGCCGAACTCGCCCAACAACGTTCCGTGTCCGTCTTCGTTAAGCCGGCGTACATCGGCGTCCCACCATATCTGTTTGCCGCCAAGCGTGGATGAGCCTCGTTCTTTCAGCGCTATCTTGTGTATGGCGTATCGTGTAAGGATATTGCCCTGTGCGTCGCGTCCTTTGATGGATATATCGGCAAAATTGACGTCCATGTTGAGGCTTTTCAAGCGTGGACGAGGTTTCAGCGTTACGCGAAGCAGTTCGGCTTCACCGTTGGGGTTGGCGCTGAAATACAACAGTTGCGAACCCGGCTCGCCCTTGGTGAGATGATACTCTTTGTCGCGTGTGATGCCCGAAATGGCGCACCGTTTAATCATAATGGGACCATTGCGCCCGTCACGATATACAATATTATATATGGTACGACTGTCGTTACGTTGGAATACATTGATATACTGCAAGTTCTTACCCAAAAATGCCTTTTCGGACACTTTGCTCACAATGTATGTCCCGTCTTTCCGGATAGAGATGATTTCGTCCATGTCCGAGCAATCGCAGATATACTGGTCTTTTTTCAAACCGTAACCCACGAATCCTTCTTCCCAGTTGGCATACAACTTTTCGTTGGCAATCACCACGCGGGTGGCGGCGATGGTGTCGAAACTGCGAAGTTCCGTTTTGCGCTCGCGCCCTGTGCCGTATTTCTTTTTGATGCGCTTGAAATAGTCTATCGTATAGCGAACAAGGTTGGCAAGGTCGTTTTTGATTTTTTCCATCTCGTCTTCCAAGCCTTTGATATGTTCTTCGGCTTTTTTAATGTCGAATTTGGATATGCGGCGCACCGGTTTTTCGGTCAGTTTGATAATGTCATCCGGCGTAATGTCGCGGCGCAACAGCGAACGGAAGGGGATAAACGCCTTGTCGATGGCTGCCAACTGGTCGTCATACGTTGCCGTATCCTTTTCCAACTCGCGGTAGAGGCGCTGTTCAAAGAAAATCTTTTCGAGCGACGAAAAATGCCATTCTTCATCCAGTTCA
Source organism: Bacteroidales bacterium (assembly GCA_031260845.1). Taxonomy (GTDB): domain Bacteria; phylum Bacteroidota; class Bacteroidia; order Bacteroidales; family UBA4181; genus JAIRLS01. Next base: position 1,459 of record JAISKR010000239.1, on the reverse strand, counting down.
TCCAGCCTGATTTCGAGTTCGCGCCGCAGCAGTTCCTTGGTTTGGTCTGTGGTGATGCGCAAAATGTCCGAAGCGCTGAAAAACACCGGTTTCTCGTCACGAATGATGCAGGCGTAAGTGGAAATGGACATTTCGCAGTCGGTAAAGGCGTAAAGCGCATCAATCGTCATGTCGGGCGACACATCGTTGGACAACTGTATCATGATTTCGGCATTTTGCGCCGTGTTGTCGTCCACTTTTTTGATTTTGATTTTGCCTTTATCGTTGGCTCTGGTGATGGATTCAATCAGTTTGGTGGTATCCAAACCGAATGGTATCTCATTGATTACTAATGTTTTATTGTCCGTCTTGATAATGCGTGCCCGTACTTTCACTTTACCGCCGCGTGCGCCGTCGTTGTAGTTGGCGCAATCTGCCAGTCCGCCTGTCGGGAAGTCGGGATAAAGGGCGAATGGCTCATTTTTCAGATACGCAATGGCAGCATCAATCACTTCGTTGAAATTGTGGGGCAGTATCTTTGAAGCCAGCCCTACGGCAATGCCTTCTACGCCCTGCACCAGCAACAGCGGGAATTTCATGGGAAGCGTCACCGGTTCCTTGTTACGCCCGTCGTAGGATGACATCCATTGAGTAGTCTTGGGGTTGAACGCCACTTCCAACGCGAATTTCGACAGCCGCGCCTCAATGTAACGCGGTGCAGCCGCGGAATCGCCGGTAAGAATGTTGCCAAAGTTGCCCTGTGTTTCAATCATCAGGTCTTTTTGCCCCAACTGCACAAGTGCGTCGCCGATGGATGCGTCGCCATGCGGGTGAAACTGCATGGTGAAGCCTATGATATTGGCTACTTTGTTGAAACGCCCGTCATCCATGCGAAACATGGCATGAAGAATACGCCGCTGCACCGGTTTCAAACCATCCTCAATGTGCGGAACAGCGCGTTCCAGAATCACATACGAGGCATAGTCCAGAAACCAATCGCGGAACATTCCCGAAATACGGTGCGTCTTGCCGTCTTCCATATTGAGCAACGCATCGAATTTCCCTGCCGGATTGTCGTTTTCTGCCGATTCATCAATGGAATCGTCCAGCACTTCATCCTCAGGTATCGCTTTACCTTCCCCCTCTATTTCGTCTTTTTCTTCGGACATACATTACAGAAATGACTGCAAAGATAGGATGGATTTTGCGGTTTACAAATTTTCATTGTTGTCACGGCGCTTGGTTTTACTATATTATGATTCTAATACACAATTATATACACTGTTAATAACTTTTTAAAAGATATTAAATACGATGGTCGGCATGAAAAGGCATACCTACGAAACTTTCGGAGGTACGAATTATTCATCAACAACGATTTTATACAGCGTGTTCATTTTTAATAAGGTAATGAGGTGGTTTTGTAGGGTTCATTTCCGGCTACTGAGGTGGTTTTGTTTTGAGAAATTAGGTAGAAATG
>JAISKR010000226.1 GCA_031260845.1 Bacteroidales bacterium | reverse complement strand
GCTGGCATAACCGACCACCACCGTTTGCGCATCGGGGGCGTATTCGAGCGCAGTGATTCCCGCATCGTTCAAGCCGTTGTGCTTGGTCAGTTTTTCGAGGTGGCGGGTGGTCACGTCATAAATGCACAAACCGACGCCGTTGCTGCAATAGACCTTATCGCCCGCAAGGACAACCGCATCGGCAGTGTTCCACGACAAGTGGTCGCGCCAACCGCCGACAGGCACTTGGGCAGCAGCCCAAACACTGACGACAAGGCATATCAATATGAGGGTATTTCTTTGCATCTGTCGAATAAAAAACGATACAAATGTAAGGGAATTTCTGCAATCAAAAAAACGGCTGAAACAATCAAAAAAATCTCTCGATGGTGTAAAATTTATGTAAAAGCCTGTTTTCAATGGTTTTGAGATGTGTTTCGGAATCTAAAAAGGTCTTATTTGTAGCCCGTAGGAGAATCGAACTCTATTTCAAGAATGAGAATCTTACGTCCTAACCGTTAGACGAACAGGCCCTGATTTTTCGGGCGCAAAGATAATACAAATTACAATAACAGCAGACACCAAAAAAACTTGTTTATAAAAAAGAGGCTGTCGCAACTTTCTTCGTAGATTGAGAAGGCAATATATTAATGTATGCTATTCATGCCTATTCCTTCCTGATATTTGACCGTACAATTCCTGCGCGGATGGTTACCGTTTGCGATTTCTGATCTCTGAAAATCACGATTGGCTGCGGTTTGTTCAAATCGGCGCCGGCAATGGCTTTTTGCAGGTCGTCGAGGGTGTTGACCTGTTTGCCTGCAAAGCCGAGAATCACATCCCCCGATTTGAGATAATCACGCAATTCGTTGCCGTGAGCGCCTACCGACACCACATATACGCCCCGTTCCGAATCCATGCCGGTAGCAGAACGTTCGCCCGGCGTTTCCAGATTTTTTATCTGTACGTTTTCCCACATCAGCACTTCCGATTTCGCTTCGTCGGAGGCTATAAGCACTTCCGGCATTCTGGGCGTTTCCGCCAAGGCTTTCAGCCGAATAGACGCCACGCCGAACTGACTCATGTCAAAATTCTGAAATCCCATACGAAATACTTCCGGCGACCGGTCGGATATGCGGAAATCACCGGAAGCGGGATCCGTGAATCGCACTTTGGATACGATTGAACGTTCGTCGGTGCCGTATTTCCGTGCTGTTTGGTAAGTGATGCTGTCGGTAAAAATGTTGTGGTCAATCAGTGTTCCCTGAGTGTCATATCCCCCATGCGGGCGCTCGTAGGGCTGCATCACAATGTTGCGGGTAAATACGGTCGCGTTGTTTCTGGGCCACACATGACGATAGAAAGTATTGTTGATCAAAATATTGTTTTCCACCACACGGTAAAATCCTTCCCGCAACTTTAATCCGCCGTTGAGACACAGATTGTTGTAAATGTGATAGTTGGTGGATCCGTCATCCAAGTCAATATCCCATCCGCGGTCGCAGCGAAAGCGGTTGTTGCGTATTTCCACCGTTTCCATGGCGTCGGCAAGCACCAAATCTTTGAGGGCGCCATCGTTCAGCAGCGAGTCGAACAGATGCCTGTTGGGATGCCAGAAACGATCCCTGCCCCATGAGTTGAACGAGCCATGGTCGCCGGTTTCCTTCACGGTGTTGAAAACGTCGTTAAATTCGATGATATGACCGCCCCAAGTGCCTTCGCTGATATTGATTCCGGCGCGTGGCGTGTCATAGATGCTGTTGTGGCTTATCGTGATGGCGCGGCACATTGACAGTTCCACACCTGTAATTTGCTTTTCGTAGCGACCAATTTGGTGAATCAGATTGTCGAATACGCGGCAATAGGCGGGGTAATCGTTGGTTTTCGGACCGGGCGTCATGTCCAATTGTTCCACAGGTACAAATTGGTGGTACTCGAAACTGGGAGAACGCACGGCATCCGGATTTCCCACAAAACAAACGGCGCTTGCCCCGATGCGCGTGAAATGCGAACCTGAAACCTCGCAATGGCGGTTATATTTACTGAAAAAGACGGCATTACCACCCAAATCGTAGAGGTTGCAGTTTTTTACGAAGCAATTTTCCGCACCTTCAACCAATACAGCCGCACCGCGGTAAACTGTCCAGTCTGAGCGGAGCAACGGCTCATATTTTTCCATGAAAGTTCGCACGGTTTGTGTCAGGTCGATTCCCTCGAACGTAATGTTCCGCACAGGATTGGCTTCGTTGCCGCGTATTTCAATCAGATGCTTCAATTGCGGACTTTCAAAGACCGCCGTTGCCACATTTTCGCCTTCCTTCGGATAATAATACAGCATCGCTTCGGCGGCATTGTAGAACCATTCGCACGGAGTGTCCAATTCCTCAAATATATTCTCTACCATGCGATTGGCTTTATGCAGACCGTATTGACGGTTGTTTTGCCATCCGCCTTCCATATCGAGGGCGCCTTTTTTGTCCTTGCCGGTGATTCGGTAATGGAAATCGCCCCAGTCGCTGCTGTGCATGGCATGAAGGTATCCGCCTGCCGGATTTTTCCACGTTTTCACCCTTTCCGGCGCTGTGGCGTCAGCCGAGGTGCCGTTGAAGCGGATGGCGGAAGCATCATAGTTGGGGTAACGCGCCTGATGACGTATTTCGCCGTTCACCAACAGCATATCCATCACGGGTATTCCGTTCAATTTCGCTTTCAGAATGCCTTTTTTGTACGGTTGCCATTGCAGTTTATCCAAGGTTACGCCACCGCTTAGCACCACTTTCTCGTCGGAATAGGCACGAATAGTCAACGATTTGTCCTGAGATTTGCTGTCTTCCGGCGTAAATACCAAGGGCGCCGAAAGCCGGTAAACGCCTTCACGCAGAAATATCACCACTTCGCCGGAGGCTTTTCGCGCTTCTGCCTGAGCCTTGGCTATTGTCCGGTAAGGAGATTGGATATTTCCGTTGCCGGCGTCATTTCCCTTGGGGGATACATATAAATAGGTCTGAGCGTTTGCGGTAAACGCAAGAAAACAGCAAACAGACAGCGTTCCCAGAATGATTCTTTTAATTCTCATCGTGTATTGATAATATGTTTTGAAGATGCAAAGATACACATATTACTTATTTTTGAAAAAAAAATTGCATTTGGTTTTGCATTTGAAAAAATGTTATTACCTTTGCGCGCTCAAAACGAAGAATATAATTTTTATTAAAAGATATGGCAAATCATAAATCATCTCTCAAGAGAATCAGGCAAAGCGAAAGCCGTCAGTTGGAAAACAAGTATTTTGCAAGAACCGCACGTAACGCGGTTAAGAAATTACGCGCCACCACCGAAAAGGCAGCAGCAACGGAACAGTATCCCAAAGTAGTTGCGCTGTTGGATAAATTGGCAAAGAAAAACGTTATCCACCTGAACAAGGCATCCAACCTGAAATCAAAATTGGCATTGTATATCAATACATTGTCGTAATTTGGATTTTTTCAAGATTAAATGAAACCTTCCTTCCCAAGAGGAGGGTTTTTTTAATGATTAATAGTAGATTGTTAATATCTATCGTCAAATG
>JAISKR010000109.1 GCA_031260845.1 Bacteroidales bacterium | reverse complement strand
TTTTAACGGCGGCAATCCGTGCTTCGAGGGCGGAGATTTCACCGGCGCTTAAAATGCCTGCATTGTCAAAAACCTGTTTTTCCTGCGAAAAAGCAAGAACAGGCAGAAAGAACAAAAATATCAATAGCTTTTTCATGCGAAGTTCTTTAATAAAGTGAATACAAGCGTAAGAATGCACCCTGCGACGGCGGTAATGCCGAACAGGTATTTTCGGTATTTGCCTTTGTCCAACGGCAGTTTGCCGATAAGTTTACCGGTCTGACCGTTCATGGCAAAGGTATAGATTTGACCCTGATACTTGGTATTCAGCATCCACACCGGAAACAGGGCGTAATGCACCGTTCCCTTTGGCACCTGCACCGCAGCACTTTCTGTGGTTACCGTCGCGTAGCCTGAAACCGTTTTCCTGAACTCATCTTCGACGGTTTTCTTGATACGTTCGTTGGCGCGGGGCAGCGCCGCTTCGGCATCGACATCGAATTTCTCCGCCAGATAACCCGAAAGGTAGGCGGTGTTGAAAGGAACCATTTCGGCATAATTGAAAGGCTCGATGGAGTCCATATACACATCGTCCATTTTTTCGGAGCCGTCCACCGGCACCTTTTGAAACTCAAGCGCGCCATTCCGCAGCACGGTATAAAAACTTGTCCGCGTATAAGTGTAATCGCTGTCCGCCCATGTGGCTATTTTGGTGGCTTTGTAGCGTATTTGGGCGTCCGCGCCTGCGTCGAAAAGCCAGAAAGGCACATAGAGCGCAGTAATGCTGTCCAAACGGCTTTCGCTTTGGAATAGCGAAGGCAACAGACGTTTACCCTGCTGAAATTTTACCAGCGCAGCCTTTGCCGCCTTTTTATCCAACTTGAAAGGAATCACAAAATCGGGTTTCAGCATATCCTTCACCCGTTCCCGCACAATCTGTGTATTACCGCAATAGGGGCAAACGGTGGCTACCGTATTTTTGTCGCCGATAATTTCCGCACCGCAGGAAGGACAGGAATTAGACGCCAAAGCGTCTAATTCATCCGTTTCAATGCTATCTGTTCCCGACTGGGAGCCGTACTTTTCCCATCCAAAAACATCCGGCTTTTGTTCGGCGACCTCTTTTTGACAATCCTGCAAGGCGCCTATCTCAAACTCCGCGTCGCAGTAAGGACACTTCATCTTTTGAACGCCGCTGTCGAAACTGACCGCACCGGAGCAGTTAGGACATTTGTATTCCTGTATTGCCATTGTTTTTATATTTTAGCAAGGGGGCATGCCCCCTTGTTGGTTGGTTGGTTACTTTTTAATGTCTTTTTCGTCAAAAACATCGCCACATTCGGGGCAGAATCTTGGTACATTATTCGGGTCGGCAGGCTCCCAGCCGCATTTGTCGCAGCGGTAGAGAGGTGTGCCCGCAGGCTTTGGTTTGCCGCAGTTGGCGCAGAACTTGCCACCGTTCACCGTACCGCAGGAGCATGTCCATCCGGCGGATGATTCGGGTTTACTCTTGCCACATTCGGCGCAGAACTTGCCGGTATTTGCCTTGTGACCGCAGGAACAATCCCAACCGCCCGGTGCAGGCTGAGATACTGACGGCTGTTGTTGCTGTTGCTGTGCTCCCATGGCATAGAGGTTTTGGGCGTTCATGCCTCCGGCTGCTCCCGCCATGTTCATGCCCATAAAAGCCATGGCTGCTCCGCCCGCGCCCTGATTGGCTGCGGCGGCTTTCATGGCTTCCGCCTGTGCGCCCGCCAGCGTTGCCGCTGCAAGTGTCGGGTCGCGCAATGCCACGGTGTATTGCATGGTCTTGATGCGTTCTTCGTCTTCCGGCGGTACGGATATGGAATTGATATTGAAACTGACCACCTCGATACCGCGTCCTTCGCGCCATTTTTTGGTCAGCACATCGTTCAGTTTTTCCTTCATTTCCGAAGCGTGGGCGGGAATGGCGCTGTAACGCAACCCCTGTTCCGAAAACGCGCCGAAAACATCCTGCAAGGAACCTAATATTTCGCTCTTCAACATACTGTCGAGGTTGTCGCGCGTGTAACTTTCCGACACATTGCCGCAGATGGCATAGAAAGCCGCCGGATTCACAATGCGGTAGGAATATTCGCCGTTGCAACGCACCGATATATCCAACTTCAAATCAATTTTCTGGTCGATGACCATCAGAAATGGGATAGGCGTTTGTGTGCCATACTTGTTGCCCATGATTTCCTTCGTGTTGAAATAATAGATACGGTGCTGTTTTGCAGGAATACCGCCGTGTTTGATACGGTCGCCCATGCTCGACAACAAACCTTTCAATCCGTTGCCGAAACCGCCTGAGAAAACGCTCGGCTCCGTTCCGGCATCAAAAGTGTAGGCGCCCTCTTCGCCGCAGATGTCGGCAATAAGACCGTCCGCGATAATGATGGCTGCCTGCCCCTTGTTTACCACGATTCCTGAACCGTTGGAAATGACATCTTCCTCGCCTGAAGTATTGGTGCTCCGTTTGCTTGATTTTTTTTGACCTTTGGTTACCAGAACATCGGCATCCATGCTGTCGCACACAAAATACTCAAGCCATTGGTCGGCGAGACCTCCGCCGACAGCGCTTGTAATCGCTTTAATTAATCCCATAATGATAAATTTTTTATTTTAAATTGATGCTAAATTTTAAACTAACACTATAATATATAGATGATTTCAAAATATCAAGTGTCAGCGCATTCACTAAGGCTTCTTCTTGCAGTGAAAAGTCCAATCAAAATATTCTCTCTGAGAATTGAAATAATCCCATCTTCTAAGTGTCTTTTGACTAACTCCAAGAATTTCAGATGCTTCTCCTATATTATATAAATTTCCCATATCCTTATGAAACCTTGTACATATTTATGCAACAAAGGTATGAATATTTTTGTATTTGAGAAATAAAAGCGAAAAATTATTTTTACTGTTTTATCCGCTCAACCAATTCAAGGGTATTGTATTTGCAGCTCCCCAAACAATCTTTGCAAGCGGTACATCTTTCCGGATATGTCACAACTACTCGTTACTTCTCCCGTTGATTCATCCGCTACAATGATTTTTTTGGGTTGCCACTTTCCCTGCTCCATATCTATGTTGTAATCACCCAGTTAGTTGCGACACCAATAGTAAAGCGTAAAGTTCGTCCACTGGTGGACGTGTCAATCTTTTTCTTCCCATTGTGTCGTTATTGAATGTCTATAAATACAAAGGTCGGTATTTTTCATAGCACCTCAAAAAAATAATTAACCATTTTTTTAAAATTACGTAATGATTAATACGTATAAATCCATTATCTTTGCTTATCATTCTGAAAAAGTGAAAAGGTTGTTTTTTAAATTATCAAATATTACAACAAATGAATAAGATTTTCAAATTTATACTGATTGGATTAGTCCAGGCGTTGTTGCTAACAGGTACTATTTCTGCACAAAAGCTAAAAGAAGTAGAGCCTGCTCTACGTATCTCCACCCAGCAAAAGCTTCCGTCGAATTGGGACGATGGGGCTTGGATTCTTGCAAATCGTATCGAACCATGGAAAGCCTCCGAAACGGCAATTATCGTGTGCGATATGTGGGACAAACATTGGTGCGACATCAGTACCGCCCGCTTCGGGGAATTGGCGGTCGCCTTAAATCCCGTGCTCGAAGCCGCCCGTGCGAAAGGCGTAAAAATCGTTCATGCACCCAGTGATTGCATGAATTATTATGCTAACTATCCCGGACGGAAAGAAGCCGCAAAATACAAGGACAAGAAAATCGCCGCCTTGGCGAACGGCAATAAACTGCCTTCGGAAGAAAATGCCGTCTGGCCCATAGACCAGTCGGACGAAGGTTGTGAAAACGCCAATTGCAAACCGTACAAAGCCTGGACGAAACAGGCTGATGTGTTGACTATCCAAGACGGAGACCTTATCAGTGATTCCGGCGAAGAAATCGGCACTTATTTCAAGAAAAAAGGCATCAAAAATGTAATTTTAACCGGTGTGGCCACCAATATGTGCGTGATTGGCCGTTCCTTTGGGCTTCGAGCCATGAAACAGATGGGGCTGAATGTGGTGCTGATGCGCGATATAACCGACGTAATGTACAATCCTGAAAAAGCGCCTAAAGTAAATCATTTCTCCGGATTGGATTTGATGGTGGATTATATCGAAACCTACGTTTGTCCCTCCATCGTATCGACGGATTTTACCGGGAAGAAACAATTCAAATTTGCCGGAGACAAACGCAAACGCATTGCCATCCTCACCGCTGAAGGCGAATACCATGCTAACCAGAAATTGCCCGAATTTGCGAATGAACTGACATTGAAAGATTTTCATTGCGATTTTGC
>JAISKR010000034.1 GCA_031260845.1 Bacteroidales bacterium | reverse complement strand
TTAGAATGGAAATTCTTCCAATGGCTTCTCTTCTATCGTATCCTCAGGAGGTTTTTGTGCCACTTGATGGTCTTTACAGCCGTCAACAATGATGGCTTTGTTCGGTTTCACCGGACAGGCGTACTCGCAAGCCCCGCAACCGACGCATATATTGGTGTTTACCTGCGGAATGGTCAATTCGCCCTTGTAGGGCACCATTCTGACGGCTTTCGTGGGGCAGTGTTCCGAACACGAACCGCAGGAAGTTTCCTCGGTGTAAACGATACAGTTGTTCTTGATGAACCGGACGGTGCCTATCTGAACGGCTATTTTCAGCCGCGATTTCAGAAATTCCGATTCTTCGGGCGTACATTCTTCCAGCGATTTTTGCAAATGCGTTTGTGCATCTTCCTCTTGGGGAACAAAAGGTAGAATGGCATTGGTGGGGCACACGTCGGAACATTTGGTACATTCGTAGTTGCAGAAACTGGCATGATAGTCCATATAGGGCTGCAACATTCCGAAAAAGCCCCATTCAAACAGAGATGGCTTCAACACGCCGGTCGGACAGGCGCTCACGCAAAGGTGACAAGCGGTGCAGGCGCCCGTAAAATGGTGAATGCTCTGCGAACCGGGGGGGCACACCTGATTTTCCTTAATGGCGTCTTCGTGTCCGTTATTGTGTTCCGGTTCTACCGCGTCTTCATCGCTCATTCTATTGTTCCGTGCAAGGGATTTCACCGACAGTCCGCTGAGAGCGCCCATGAACAGCAGGCTTCCAAAAAGGAACCGCCGTTTTGACTTGTCGGGTGCCATTTTTTTAGCCTTATCGGACGTCAAAGAGTAGCGGATGCTGTTTTGGTCGCATACTTTAATGCAGTCGGCGCAGCCTACGCAACGGCTGAAATCAATTCGCTGCTGTTTCACGTCAATGCAATGCGATTTGCAGGCGAACATACACTTTCCGCATTGGGTACAGGATGATTTTTTGATTCTGATTTTGAACAACGAGCCGTAAGACGCCAATCCGAGCAGAGTGCCTACCGGACAAAACGCATTGCAATACAGGCGTCCCTTGCGGATGGCGCACCAAAGCACCAATAGCAGAAGAAGCGCAGGAACGATTAATGCGTAAGGGTCGCCAATGGCTATTTCCACGGGATAGAGCGCATAAAAGCCCATTTTTTGCAGGATGTTTGCCAGCAAGTTATTACCCAATACATACACAGGGCGGAAAAAATCGGATATGAAACGCCCGAAATTGCTGTACGGGTCAAGTATTTCCACTAAAAAAATGCTTCCCGTAAAAAGCGACAGGCATACAATAATTAATATACCGTAGCGCAACCATGTTTTGGGCGGGGTGAAACGATAGCGGGCTTTTACTTTCTTTTTGGATTTTCTGCTTATCCATATTATAATGTCTTGAAAAACGCCCAGAGGACAGATGTAGGAACAATATACCCTGCCGAAAAGCAGCGTGAGCAACAGAATGGCAACAAATCCACAGGCTGACAGGAACAAACCGTTGCCCAACGTGTTCAGAAAACTTAACAACGAAGGCACAAACTGTAACCGGAGGATGTCGCGAAACCATGCGACCGGCACAGAGTCGCTGAAATCGAGAAACAGAAACCCAATCACAAGCAATGTCACAATGGAAATAATGATACGAACCGGTTTGAGGTACGTTTGCATGAGGATGGTTTTAGGTGAGGTTATGCAGATGGATACGTCAACTTAATTTGATGCGATTGACGTTCAACTTGGTCAAATCAATTTGTCCAAGCCCCATTTCGCCCGCAATCTTGATGTGTCCGATGGTTTCGGGATTCTTGCCGAAAATTTTGGCGGCGGCAGCATCGGCGGCAACAATATCCGTAGAGATAATCTGAGCCTTTTCGATGGATACATTGCTGACAGATACGCCTTTGGGTCCGTTTTTCTTCATCACGCGATATCCGTCGATGATGTTTAAATCGGGCTTGCGATAAGTCACCATATCGGCGATACACTGCTGCAAATCATTGCGATGCCAGTATTGGCGATCCCAAACGATGCCCATCAGGTTTTTCATGGCGAATGATACGCCTGCGCCGTCGTGATGTTTCAAAATGGGTACATTAATAAATACGTCGCTGTTCAGCAGAATTTCATGCACTTTGGCGCTTTTGAGGCTTTTGCCGCCCGGCACTGTTACCGGTTTGTAGGCGTTCTCGTCATTGCCCGGCACCACTTTTGCACCGGCTGCTTTGGCGGCTTTCTCAATGCCGCTCGTATTGTATGCTTTCTGCCAGTTGTCGCAGGTATGGTCAAAAACGAATACGTCTTTGGCGCCTGCTTTCAGGCAGTGTTCCACAATTTTGGCAATCAGTTCGGGCGTGGTATTGGCGCCGAAATCGGGGGTACGATCCCAGCCGATATTGGGTTTTACCACTACCGTTTGCCCTTTCTGCACGAATTTCGACATTCCGCCCAAGGCAGCAATGCCCTTTTCGAACATTTCTGCTGCTTCGCCCCCCATGAGCGCTATCAAATCGTAGGCTGCTTGCGAGTTAGATATACTGTTTCCAAAGGCTTCATCAAGTGAAAGCAAGGAAAACCCTGTACCGGCAACTATTCCGGCACCTACACTTTTAGATATAAAGTCGCGTCTTTTCATTTTGGCTTCGTTTAAAAATACGCACAATGTTACGATTTTTTTTATTTCTGAAAGGAAAAAATTTAGTTTTTTTAACATTTTAGCCTGTATTTTAACATTTTTATTGATTCCGGTGATGATTAAACAACCTGAAACGTAGCACATTGCAAAAACTTTTAAAAAGAAATCAAGTTGTATTATTATTTTACGTACTTTTGCGAATCATAATCGTTTTAACAATAAGAATATGAGGATAAAATCTATGACCGGCTACGGAAAAGCCGAAAATGCGGATAATAAACGCAAGTTGCTCGTCGAAATCAAAACTTTGAACAGTAAGGGCGCCGATTTGATTTTGAAACTGCCCAATATGTTCAAAGATAAGGAATTGGACTTGCGCAATGAATTGACAGCCTCGCTGCAACGCGGCAAGATTGAACTGTATGTAACTGTGGAAGAGCGAATTGAAAGCGATTCTTCCCTCTTTGACGAAGCGGT
>JAISKR010000008.1 GCA_031260845.1 Bacteroidales bacterium | reverse complement strand
ATTTTTCTTTTTTGCCATATTCTATTTACGTGTTCTGGGGTCATTCAGACAGATAATTTTTCCGCTACGAATTTCGTCCATTGACTTTTGCAATGCCGGTTGGTGTAAATAGATTCTGAAAAGTTCAGTTCCCAGCAACTCTGCCAGTAAATCATTGGCTTTTTTACTGTCCCGTTTATAGTCAAGCACTATGCGGACTGTATTTCCTGAGCCAAACGAGCCTTTTTCCGGCGCCGGTTTTGTTGAAATAGCCGGTTTATTCGTCGGCTTGCTTACTCTTGTTCTTGTTTTAACTGCTGTTGACATATCTGTAAGTATTTTGGTTTACAACTTGTTTACAAAAAACATACCGCAAAAATAATGCAAATTTTGAATAATCACAATTTCTTGACGAATTTATACTCGCTGTCAAATTCAATCGTGTTGTCGTTGTCCCAGAAATACAGGCAGACCGAGCGGATGAATTTCCGAAAGTTTGCCGGTTGGGTTATCCGGTCTATCTCAATTCGGGTTCCGGGCTGCATATCATCCAGCAGCCGATATACTTTTTTCAGATATGCTTCGTTTTCCGGCGTGGAATACATTTCTTCCTTAAATAAGCCGTATTCCATTACGGTGTGGATTAGCAGGTCAGAACGGGTGGTATTCATATCTCTGATTTTTAAAATGGTGTGCCCTGTCCGTCATAACTCTGTTTGCTGAGTTCTGCGGCGTCTATTTCTGCGGCGGTTTGGATGTAAATCATTTCAACCGTTTTGCCTTCGCATTTACGGATGATACGACCCTGACCGTTTAGATATTCCTTCGGATTCAACCGGTATCCGTACTGCCGGCAAAAGGATTGCAGGCTTTCACGAAATTTCTGCGGCGTCCAACGGTCTTTTTTCTGTCCGCTGTTGTCGAGAAAATCCTGATAGGCGACTTGTTTTTCAATCATGCGGTCGATGTGCAGGTTGTCCGTATCGTTTTCTTTGGCAAAATAGACAATCGCCCAGTCGTGGAATCCGTTGGTCATGTTTGCCAACTGTATGCGCTGCATAACCTGCGTTAAGGGCGGGCTTATTTTGACGGACTGATTGACGGTGGACAGGTAGAACCGGCAGCATTGAGCCAGAAAATTGATGTCGGCATTCCAGTCGGTTTCGGGATACAGGTCGCCAAACAGATTCATGTTAAAGTCATCGCGTATCTGCCATGTTCGCTCGTAGTCGTTATAGACGGTTTTCTCGTGATACCAGTCCGAAAAAACGACGAACAACAGCCGCCTGAATACGCTTTCACTGATTTTTGAAGGTACGCCGTTGCTCGACAGTCCGAATTTCGGGCTTTCGGCGTAGGACAGTTCAAACGACGTCTTTATTTTCGGATTGACGGTCATTGTTTCAGTGGTCATGCTCAATAACTGTGGAAGGTCGAAACCATGCCGCGCGTCATCTATCACAATGATGTCGGTATGCTCTGAAACCCGCTCAAAAGTGTGATTTTGTTGCAGCAAGTCGTATTTTGCGCCGTTGAGGGTAACAGACGGCATGAACTGCTTTAATATTTTGAAGAAAAACGATTTGCCGGTGCCGCCTTTGTAATCGTTGGCATCTTCCATGTTGATATTGTAGTCCATCGCGAAAACCAGCCACGGGCGGGATTCGGATTTATAGCGGTGCATGAGGTAGCCGATGGCAAATATTTTATTGACCAGATGCTGCTTTTGCTCTGCTGTTTCGTCGGCGGTAAGCAACTCGCCGGCAATGGCAAACTGATGGTCGGTACGGTATTGTTCCGTGTCGCCGTCGTAATCCGAAAGCCGCTGTTCCAACTCCTGACGCCAGTAGATGCGACTTGTATTGATAAGATACTTGAATATCTTGCTGTCGGTGTGTTTCACGGCAATATCCCAAAGGTCGGCGCCGTCGTCGCGGGTAATTTCAAAGGCGGGCGGCAACAGTCGCACGTCATGGGCGATTATTTCGGTGTCCCACACGTGCCGGTCAATGAATGATGCGGATGTTTTGGGAAATACGGCGATGCGGTCGGCGGTGATTTCCCATGTGCCGTTTTGAAAAAACATATATTGCCTGTCGTGCTCAAAATCCTTGAAATTGAGCGGCAAAAATCCGAACCGTTCGTAACTCTCCGGGCTTAACCGTTTCGAGTTATTGACAAGGTTGCGCAGTTCGATGGAAAAATTGCGCTGTATCAGGAAGTTGCGAAGGTAGTTTTTCATGTCCGCCGGAACGACTTTGCGCACCACGTTGCTGTCCACCTTTACAAACACCTTTTCGCCTTTGGCGCTCACGCTTTCCAAATAGCCAAAACCACTGTGATGCAGGAAATGCAACACATATTCGTTGTTGATTTCGTTGCGCAAACCGCCGTCTTTGGTTTTTATCTTTTCCCAGAACTGCATCGGCATGGCGGTATTTAACAAGCCTTTGAACTCCTGCCAGTTGGGATGCAATTCGCAAAAATCGCGCAAATCCTTGCGCGGGCGTCCGCGCTGGTCGCGATACGTTCTGAGGTCATCGGGCAGCCACACAGTACGAATGTCAATGTATTTCATGCCCAGTTCCACGCCTTTGCGAATACCGGTTTCGTCAATGTCGGGCACATTATAGACGGTTTCCACCATGGCGGCAATTTGCCTGTAATCGTTTTCCGGCAGGTTAATCGTTTCGGAATTAAACCACAACGGACGGTAGCCCATCGCACGGCAACAAAGCGCGTCGCGCTCGCCACTGCAAATGACGGCTTCGGGAAATTTTTTCCTTTTAGGGTTTGACCTTCTTTCGTCATTTTCTATATCCTCGATGCTTTCCGGCTCATCCGCTTCAAAATCCTTTACGGCTGTTTTCAGTTCATCCAAGCCATTGATGAAATTTGCCGGCTTTTTGCCCAGATACATAAACCTGTCCTTTTTATCGAAAGCCACAGGTTTCAAAATCTTGTAAAAAGTCTGTTTTTGCTGCTTTTCGTCAATATAGTGACATTCGTGCGCAAAAATCGGAAACGTGTCGGTACTGCGGATAATGGTTTTTTTCATGGCGCCCTCCTTTTCCCGCACAAGGCTGTACCATGCGAGCGACACAAAGCCGTATTCCTTGCAGTGCTCCACTTTGACGCCATGCCCAAGCGTTTTCAGTTCGCGCTCGGTAAAATCCTTTGTTTCCATGTCGAAATTACCGGCAGCCTCTCCATCGGCAGCGTCAATGTAACGAATTTCGGGCTTGTTTGCCTCCCAAATCGTATTGTCGGTAATGCCGTAGCGCCCTGCCAGCATATACACCGCCTGCGGAAAATTGATATTCTCCTCGCGCATACATATATCAATGGCATTGCGCCCGACGGAATCGTCGCCGAAGTCGGTCACTTTCCACACCTCGCCGAAGCGTTTCATCCGCGACGATGGTGTGCGTTCGTCCCGGACACGGAACGGCTTCTTTTCATCCGCGTTCGGGTAGTAGAACCTGATGATGTCCAAACCGCCGTGCGTGGCGTCAAATATTTGTGAAGGGGTAATCATGAGATTTATTTTCTTTATTTCTTTGAAAATTCGATTTTTGGTATTATCTTTGCGGTGAAATAATCTGTCAGAGGCATAGGTCTGACAGGTAATATCAAGGTTGAAATTCTATCATGTATGGAAGGTTACGAACCCCATAGGAATTTCAACCTTTTTTTATTTTCACAGAATGGTCATAAAAAAATTTCCCTTCCATCGTTATTCTGACAACGATTCTAAAATGACATATCTGACCGTTAATATCCACCGGAACTTTGAAATTCATATATCCGACTATTTTCTTCACATCATCATCGTCATCAGGATTTTTGAAGTTACAAAACTTCGCATTTCTGACCATATCATCGAGTTTGGTAATCGCTATCAATTTTTCAAATCCAATTCCACGACCATACAACACATGGTCGCGCCCGCCTCGTGAGAAAATGACACTTATGCCTTTGTCTTGATTTACAACGGTTTTCCCTTTTAGGTGGTCATTGTAGAATTGTTTTACCGACACTCTCAAATTGGCAATCTCTGTTTTGGTTGTTACTTTTGGTTGTACTATTTTTATCTTTTTCATCGCTCAATCCTCCCTTGTTAGTGCTTTCAAAAGGGCGTCGGCAAATATTACTGCGGAACGCCCTATCTGTGTCGCCACATCCATTACCGTTTCTTCGCCGCAATACAAGTCCCCGACCATTGCCTGCATCGCCAATCCCGCGAAATGTTCGCGCTTGGTTAGACCATATTCACAATGTGCCAGAAGAATTGCCGCCTCATAGTCGGCTGCATTATTGATTTCCCACGTCTGAAATCCATGTACGGATTCATTGCCTAATTGTTTTGCTGTTTTCATATACTTAATTTTAATTGGTTATCAAAGTTTTTGCCCCATTTCCTAAGATAGATATTGTGTTTTCGGTCATGGTTCAGGTGCGCCACAGTAAGCACTACACGGCTGCCGGTATCGGGGTGCGGGTGGTAGTTTTCCGCGCCGCAAAACTCGCACCGGTTGGCAGCACGGACAAAACGAATGTCCTTGCT
>JAISKR010000344.1 GCA_031260845.1 Bacteroidales bacterium | reverse complement strand
TTCTTAACTTTTTTTTATTTTTCATGATATAGCCTCCCAATATCTTTTATACAAATTATCTCCTTGCATCAGTTCGTCATGCGTACCGTGATTTTCTATTTTTCGGTTGTCGAGGATATAGATATGGTCGCAGCATTTTTTGAGCAGATGCAGCCTGTGGGTAATGAACAGCACCGCCAAATCGTCTTTTTGCTGTGCCAGCAAGTCCAAAACGAATTGTTCCGTTCGGCTGTCCATTGCCGAGGTGCCTTCGTCAATCACCAATAGCGACGGGCGGCGATACAGCACCCTTGCCCAGTCTATCAGTTGCTTTTGCCCGCCTGAAAGGTTGATGCCTTCTTCTCCGACAATGGTAGCGTAGGATTGCGGCATTTCCTCAATGAAACGATGAAATCCTGCCGCCTGACAGAATGATACGATTTGCGGCGCTTCTTCCGGCGGCGCTCCCATAGCGATATTGTCGAAAACCGTTCCGTTGAAAATGAATGAATCCTGCGGAATAACGCCTAACTGATTGCGCCATTCTTTGGTGTCCAAGGTGTGAAGCGGATTTCCGTCAACTAAAATTTCGCCTTCTTCCGGTACGTAGAATTTTTGCAGTAACTGGCAGAGCGTACTTTTCCCGCTTCCGCTTTCTCCGGCAACGGCAACCATTTTGCCGCGACAAATTTCCAAACTGACGTTTTCCAACAAGCGTTTTTGACCCGGATAGCGAAAGGAAATCCCCGATAGTTCTGTTTTGTGAACAGATGGATTTGTCTTTTCCTCGCCTGTCGCTTCCTGCTCGGTATTGACAAACTCAAACATACGGTCAAATGCTACTTTGGCTTCATTGATGGGGATGGAAACCAGCGCAAGATTGGCGACAGAGGGCAGCAACGAGCCGCTTATGCCCAGCACCGCCATCAGTTCGCCCAATTGCAGCCGCTCCTGCAACACATACGCCGAGCCTAAGGCAAGAAGGGCGATCATGATAACCATGCCGATGACGCCCGACACAAAGCCCAAACGGATATTGATTTTGCCCAAATGAAAGATTCTGTCCTGAAAAAGTCCGTAAACCTGTTGGTTTAGCATTTGAAACACTTCCTGTTTGTTGCTGTTGCGGATGGTGGCGATTCCCTGCATGGTGCTCACAAAATTGCTCTCGCTGAGAGCATACCCCGCCATCACATCCCGCTGGGCGTCAATGATGCGGGCATTGTTTTTGTATATCAGCAGGAAAAAGACGGGAAGGCAAAGCGCCACCACAACCGCTATCTGCCACGAGTAAATGAACAGGAAAACCAGCGCCACTACTACCATCAAGGCGTCCACCGCCACATTGCCTATTATTTGGCTGATAACCGTTTGTATGCGCCGCGTATCGTTCAGCCTTGCTGTGAGTTCGCCTATTTTTCGAGTGTCGAAAAAACTTTTGACCAAATACAGTAACCGACCGTAAAACGAAGCAATAATGCGGTTGTTGAATTGTTTGCTTTGCGTGAGCAGCAGCAATTGCCGGATGGCTTGCAAGCACAATCGTGCAAACAGCAAAAAAGCAAGCAGGGCGATGCCTGCCCAGAGTTTGGAAAAAAGTTTGGCAGGCAGAATGTCGTCTATCAATTTTTGCGAAAAGATTGCCATAGCCATTCCCAACACCGCTATTCCCAAGCCTAAGCCTACGCTTACGCCCAAAATACTTGCATCTTCGCGAATCAGCCCCAACATCCACTGTCTTTTAATGGATTTGATGCCTGCGGCGGTTTTAAAATCAGGCGCAGGCTGTAAGGTAAGGCAACAATGCGATTTCCAAATATTTTCCAACTCTGCTTCTGTGAGATATACAATGCCTTTTGCGGGGTCGCCGATGACAAATGTTCCCTGCCGATAGCCGTAACACACCACATAATGCTCCAATTTGCCTTCCATCAGAACGTGCAGAATGACAGGCTTACCGTGTTCCTGCAATGCCTTGACGTCTGCTTCGCAGCCCTCGGCGGCAAACCCCGACGCCTTAGCCGCCTGATACAAGCCCAAAAGGGAAGTGCCCTGTCGGCTGGTACCGCTCAGTTTACGCAATTGTTCCAACGTACTGTCGCCGCCGTAAAACCGTATCAGCGACAACAGGCACGCCACCCCGCAATCGGATTGGTCATGCTGTCGAACGATAAGAGGTTTTTTATCAGCAGATTTCATTGTCAATTACGGAAACCGTGAGAAAAATTGTCAACTGTCAATTGTCAATTGAATTGTCAATTCCCCTGCGGGTTTATTTCCGTAAAAGTCACTCCTTCGGGCAGTTCAAACTTGTCTTTGGGAATCTTTTTGCCCTCTATGATTTCTGTTGTTTCCTCGGTAACAACGTTGCCCATCACAGTCATAACGGATTTGAGGGCTAACCCTTGCCACACCCAAATGGTGGCATTCATGGATTGCCCCTGCATGGTCATTGAAAGAGTGTATTTTTTGCAATCTTTTTCGAGAAATTGCTCGCTACCTTTCTCTTCTATGTTGTACTTTTTCTTTACTTCGTCGGTCAATTTCAGGTAATTCACCGATTTGTAATCATCCATAGCCGCCAAATTGATTTTGGTGCCTTGTTTTACCGCCAAATTGGCGCTGTACATATAACCGTCCTTTATCATCGCAAAAACGGTGAGCATTTGCCCCTGCACGTTCACAAAGGTTTCTGTGGATTCCTGATTGCCCCAGTCGGCAATGTACTGGATGGACGACATGGTTTGCCCCATCGCAGTGCTGCTTTTTTTCAGGATAAGGCTTTCTACGCCGTAACGTTTGTCTTGCGCCTGTGCTGCCGAAAAGGTCAGTATGGCGACTGCTACTAAAAATACTACTTTTTTCATGTTGATTAAATTTAAAATTTGTTTAATATATTAGAGATTATTTATTTGCTAAATTGATAATGTTTTCAAGCCGCACTAAACCCTGTACGGTTTTGACCAAACGATGCTGCCGGTTATATACATAACATGACGGTATGCTTTTCACTTGCAAACGATTGTGCAACTCCCACCGAACATCCATCAATATGGTCAGGTTTGCCACATCCTGCAAACGGTAGGTGGCGGCAAATTTGTTCAGGCTGTCCCTCTCGGCAGGCGACGCCAACACCCACTGTATATTTTTGATTTGCTCG
>JAISKR010000308.1 GCA_031260845.1 Bacteroidales bacterium | reverse complement strand
GTGAGCGATGTTATGGATCTTGCCAATGCCAAGGAAGTTTTGAACTACTCTATTGCTGCCGGATTGGTCGAGTTGCTGGGTGGAAAACTGATAGAAGTGAAAGGACAATTATTTACCACTTATTCCTTTTCTTTGCGGTTTGAGAAAGTAGCGGAACAGGAAACAATCGTAGGGAAACAGAACACGGTCGAACCGGTAAATAATACAGTGTCGATACCCTCAGCCTTTACCCCGACAACTGTGGCGCCGACGGAGGTGAAACCGGCTGTAACACCTGCTTCGGTGGATTTGAAAGACGCCAATATCCTGTTGGTAGAGGATAATCTGATTAATCAGAAAATTGTCATCCTGAGTATCCAGAAATTGGTGAAAAATATTGACATTGCCAACAACGGACAGGAAGCGGTGGACAAATACTTGTCCGACGCCAAATACGATATTGTGTTGATGGACATTCAGATGCCTATTATGGACGGTTTGCAGGCAACTAAAAGAATCAGGGAAATAGAAGCCGAAAACAAGGCAACCCCCATTCCTATCATTGCCATCACAGCCAACGCCCTTGCCGGCGACCGCGAACATTGTTTAGCGTCAGGAATGAACGAATATATCAGCAAACCTTTTCAGGTGGAAGTCTTAGTGGGTAAAATGAAAACATTACTCAATTTAGGTTCATCTGAGTGAGTGCTTGATTATCAGAAGTAAATGGAAGGCAAATTGCGAGATAAGACAGTTGCTTTAAATGCAAAAATGGATAGCACTATATATATTATTAATGTGTTGGCAAACGTTATGCGTTGCCAAAGATAATGATGTGTGGAGTACGCAATATCCTCTTGCCCCGCTGTCGTTCTTTATCCATTTGACCGAACCCGTTGATGACATTCACCAAATACTGCTCGAAGAAAACACCCGACTGAAATCGTGGATTTATGCCGCTGCCATAGAGGTGGACATCACGCCCGCCGTATCCGGTCAGTGGGACACCATTCCCGGCGCAGGCTATGTGTGGCGAATAGGCATCAGAGCAGAGAATGCCGTGTCGTTAGACCTGCTGCTGAGGAATTTTCACCTGCAAAACGGCGAAGCGATACATATATATAATGAGTCGCAAACCGTTATTTATACATTTACGGCGCAGGACAACCGTTCCGCGCAGGTTTTGCCGGTGGCGGCAGTGGATGGCAACAGCATCATTGTGGAATGGAATGTTCCCGTAAGGGAAAGCGCACAAGCATTTACCATTTCCAGCGTTGGCTACGGCTTTCGGAATCCTCATTCGGCGTACTCGCGTATGGCTTCTTCTTCCGACTGCCAAATTGATATTAATTGCAAAACGGGCAATCACTGGCAGTTGGAAAAACGGGCTATCGTGCGGCTGCAAACCAAACAGGGCAGCAAAAACCTGTCGTGCACGGGAGTGTTGGTAAATCAGGCAAGCGACGTAAAAAAGCCCTACATTTTGACCGCCGGACATTGCGTGAGCGACAGCGTGATGGCTGAACAGAGCGTTTTTACTTTCGAGTACGAAAATCTTACCTGCGAAAGCAATGTTGTATCAGGTGTGTCCAAAACCATCTCGGGAGCGCGGTTACTCGCCTACAAGAAGGAACTTGATTTTGCTCTTCTCGAACTGTCCGCCGATATTCCTGCCGATTACCATCCTTACTACGCCGGTTGGAGTTGGTCGTCACAAAATCCCGTTTCCGGTGTGGGCATTCATCACCCTTCCGGCGACGTAAAAAAGATATGTGTAGATAAAGATCCGTTAGTATCCGACACTTACGCCGATCCCGGGCTGAAATGTGATAATAACGCCCATTGGTCAGTCACTCGATGGGATGAAGGCGTCACGGAAGGCGGCTCTTCGGGAAGTCCGATATTTGATATAAATCATTTGATAGTAGGCACCCTTACCGGAGGAGATGCAACCTGCCGAAACCCTGTCAACGACAAATATGCGAAATTCAGCAGGCAATGGAACAGTTATCCCACCGACAGCACAAGTCTGAAAAACTGGCTCGATCCCGATAATACTTGGGTTGATATGTTACATGGCTACGATCCGCTGACCAATTACAGTGAAGCGTGCGATACCATGAGCCATATCGGGAGCAACGAGGGAACAACCGTGGTCAACTCTACCGGCTGGGGAGTCATGACGGGACACAACGATAAAGAGTGGAATGCCTTTGCCGAGCGTTTCAAAAATGATACGGTTGCCACCATTATCGGGCTTGAAGCGAATATTTCGCAGATTTATTCGCTGGGTTCGCGAGTGCGTTTTTCCGTATGGACAGGCAGAGATTATCCCGTCACAGAGCAATGGGGCGAGAATTTTGTCCTCGCCAAAGAATACCGGAATTTCCCTTTTCAGGTTTATTTTGATCGAATTTTGGAACTTACCGAAGATTATTACATTGGATACAGCATCAGTTATGACGGTATAGTAGATACCTTTGCCGTTCGCCAGTCTGTACGGCGTCCCTACGAAGGCATTTCGTCATTGTATGTGCGCGACGGCTACACGTGGATATCGCTGAGCGAAAACACACCCCCCACTTACGCTTCACTGGCAGTGAAAGCCATTGGAAAATTCGGAAGAGAACAAAAAAACCCACTCACCGAATCATATTACAAGGCGCTGCAAATTGTTTTTCAACCTGCCAGCGATTTGCTCTTTGCCTACATTGAAAATCCGGAGGGAACGGTCAAAATCGAGTGCTTCGACACCTCGGGCAAATTGATGCAGGTGAGCGAGGCGGGCAGGCATTATGTGATGCCCGACAACCGTGTTTACTTGCAGGTGGAAGTCAATACCGGTCATCTGCCCGCCGGTGTATATTTGCTGAGAGTGAGCGACCAAAAACAGGTTTATACCGGAAAATTTATCAGATTAAGGTGAAAAAGCGGTATAATTCCTATTCCGATTATTTTCGGGAACATTTTGGCGAAAGGGTGCAAAAACTGACCATTGACGCCGGATTCACCTGTCCCAACCGCGACGGCAAAGTCGGGTGGGGCGGTTGCGC
>JAISKR010000073.1 GCA_031260845.1 Bacteroidales bacterium | reverse complement strand
GGTAGTTCCAACCTCGCTATCCAAAAATTGGACTCTTCGCGAGTGGATATAGCAGGCGGTCTGTCACAAGCCGCAAAAGACTTGGTGATAGCCCGTGTGAAGTTTCAACGCGCTCTGAGTTACCTTTATTTGGTACAACTCTACGGCGAGGTGCCTTTGAAACTTAGCGTGGCAGACGCTGCCAAAAATGAGCGTGTGGCTATTGACAAAATTTACGAGCAAATCGTGAAAGATTTGGAAGAAGCAGAAAAAGATTTACCTGCATTTGACCAAATCAGGTCTAACCCGAACAAAGGGGCTGCAAATGCTCTTTTGTCAAGAGCCTATCTGACATGGGGACAAAAACCGCTTTCGCAGGCTGAGGTAGAAGCCATCAAAACCGGCAAAACCGACCCCGCCCACAGTGTGGATGCTACCAAACTGCAAAAAGCAGTGGAATATGCCGACAAGGTGATCAGTAGCGGAAACTTTGAATTGGAAAAAGATTTCAACGCCAACTTTGGCGTGGTTGCCGAAGACAAATCCGTTGAACACATCTACACCATTCACCATGATGGCGATAACAAAGGCGATGCGCAAGGCAACCACCAAACACATTGCCCGTTTACCGAAAGGTTTAATTTACTGGTAGATAACCACATCGGACCGGCAGACGTTACTCTTGTTGATCGCTTTGACGCTAACGACAAACGCAAGGTACTGTCTATTGTTGAACATTTGTATAATGCAGATGAAATCACAAATCCGAACAGACCAACAGGTACCCCCGCAACGTATAAAGAATATGACTATACGTTCCCTGTTACCTCGCCGCGTTATGGCAAGTTCATTCACCGCAGCAATTACACTACCAATATCTTGGTAGCGCCGGGTAGCGCCGCAGGGCAACCCAACGATATCAACCGTATTGAGATTCGCTATGCCGAAGTGTTGCTTTACAAAGCCGAAGCCCTGTTTTTCTTGAACAAAGCCGGCGAAGCGCTGCCAATCATCAATCAATTGCGTACAAGAGCCGGTGTTTCTGCTCTTTCAAGCCTCACCGAAGATGCTTTGTACAAAGAATGGGATTTGGAATTGTCTTTCGAACAAAAACACTGGCAGAATCTTGTCCGTTGGAAAAAATTGATTGCAACGGTACAAACGGTAAAAGACTTTGAGTATTACAAAGAAGCGTATAAAGACGATGCGGCTGTAATCGTAACAGCAGCAGGCAAAGGCTTTACCAACACGACCGATCAATCTCTGCCCAACTATGTAAATGCACCGTTCTTTGCCAAGATATACAAACATCTTCACGCCAAAGAAAATAACATCAGCGGCAAGTTCTACCGATTCCCCATCCCTACCGCAAGCGGTATTGACAAAGGCGTAGGTCCGCAGAACCCCGGATATTAATAAATTTGTTTTTCAGATTAGATTAAGGTTAAATTAAAATTTTGTTACAAAAAGGGCGTTTGGAACAGCCATGTTTCCTGACGCCTTTTTTGTTTTTAAAAATACCATAAGTACATGACAAAAAATGAAAGATATTTATATCTGATTTATAATCAGTATTTAATAGCAGTTTGGCGATAAAATCCAATCCATGTCTGAAGAATTGCTTTCAGCCGTTTGCCGGTGCGCGGATTTTCAACGTAAAAATTTTCACGAATACGGACATAATCATGTAATGTTTAAATTTTAATTTATCTTTCCTCTGTAAAAAAACTTTTTCATTTCGCGCACTTGGAATTCTCAAAGTTTTCATGTAATTTTGCCCTTTCTTAATCATAAAAATATATCATGAAAAATTTCATCATTTTATTCAGCCTTTTGGCTTGTTTTTCGGTAAAAGCGCAGGATTATCCGCGTGTAGTAACTCCCGGCAATGGCGCTGAGCCTCCTTCCGACGCTATTATTCTGTTTGACGGTAAAAATTTCGTCGAGTGGGAAAAAGTCGGCGGCGGCGACGTCATGTGGAAACTTGCAGACAACGCGATGACCGTAGTGAGCGGCACCGGAAGCATCCAAACGAAGAAATCGTTTGGCGATATTCAGTTTCATATCGAATGGCGCATTCCTGCGAATGTGTCGGGCGAAGGACAGAACAAGGGTAACAGCGGTATTCATCTCCAGAACTTGTATGAAATACAGATTTTGGACAGTTACCAGAACCTGAACAAGACCTACGTGGACGGAACGGCAGCAAGCATCTATACGCAAAGCGCTCCTTTGGTAAATGCTTGTCGCAAAGCAGGCGAATGGCAGGCTTATGACATTATCTATATGGCGCCTCGCTTCAATTCCGACGGTACGCTGGAAATTCCTGCACGTATCACCGTGCTTCACAATGGCGTGCTGGTGCAAAACAATTTCATCATCAAAGGCACCACCTACGACAAAAGCGGCTACAAACTCCACGACAAACTGCCTTTGCAGTTGCAAGACCACGGGAATGCAGTCAGTTTCAGGAATATTTGGGTGAGGGAATTGTAAAACAGGCGACAGCAAGACTGCTCACTTACGTTTTCAGGTTTTCCGATTTGGCGTAACGGGTTCTCAACCAGACGGTCATATATAAGTCGATGAAAAGTATGGACAAAATAATAAACAGTCCAATGTAAAACGGGTTGGTGTTTATGTAATTATGCAATATATTGGGTGCAATGCCAACCGCAATGTAATTTTCAATACTGCCATCACGTGCCGGATAAACATTCCAGAAAAAACGAACAGGCGTACCCTTGAGGTCGTGAGCCTGCATAGAGCCTTGCTCTGTCCTTTCCATCATTGCTTTAATTTGCTTAAAATCAGGATTTTCAGGACGGAAAATAATTAAATCCGCACTGCCGTCTTCACTTGCAGGGGTTGCGGAAATTAAATTGAAATC
>JAISKR010000198.1 GCA_031260845.1 Bacteroidales bacterium | reverse complement strand
GAATTTTATGATTTTCATTTTTATTAAATTTATTAATTAATTATTTTTATTTATTTTACTTTTTATTTTACTTTATTTAAAGAAACCGGAATAAGCGATACCGATAGAGATGGAATTTTCGTCATTGAAGGGGCTTTTCAACATTCCGCGGGAATATTCCGCTTTGATAACCACTTCTTTGAGAGGATAATAATTGACGCCGGCAGCGATGCGTTCGCGTCCGCACCAATCCTCATCCTGAATGCTTTGGGCTGTTTTGAACATGGCGTCGTAATATTCGTATCTGCCAAAAACATACAACTTTTGCCCTTTGGCTTTGAGTTGCCATAATTGGGAAAAGACGTCGTAACCTGCTTCAATTCCCGCAGCCAAAGCGTCGGAAGCAACGCTGGTGCGCGGCGAGGTTGAATTTTTGGGCAGATTCTTGTTATAGACGGATATGGTTTGCGAATCGCCCAAATGTCCATAATCAAGATAACCCCGCGCAATCCAGTTGTGGTCTTTGTATTGGAAGTCGAAACTGCCGATGCTCACAGCGCCCTTCACGCTTTTGTACTTGTCGGCGTAGGTCGGCATGATGCTGTTGGTGAAACTGTGACCGTAGTAGCCGCTTACCCCCATCCGCAATCCGGGCACGGAATAATTGTCGATACGGGCAGCGCCGGCATATTTATTGGCGATGCGAAACTCGTAGGGCGATGCGGATGATTTGCCAATCCACGTGTTTTTGCCGAACAAATCGGAATCAAGCCCGGGCAGCAGCATCACTTCGTAACGCCAGTTTCCGGCGTGTCCCCACAGGCTGACGCCCGTTTCGTGCCACGTGCAGGGCATGATGGTGTTTTCGCCTTCGGGGCGATAGACCGTGAAAAACGCCGTGGGCAAGTGGTCGTTGTTGGTCAAGCCAATGGGCACTATGATGTGTCCGACGCGAAGATTCAGCGCCTTGTTGAACGTTTTTTCTATCCAAAACTGTTCAAGAACGACTTCGCCCGCACGTTCCACTTCCTGTTCGTATTCGCCGCCTTCTTCGGCTTCCACTTCGGTGGCTGCTTCCACGCCGCCGTGTTCAAATTCTATTTCGGAATTTATCCGCCATCCGTTGCCAAATTCGTAACCGACAAAAAAGACAACGTGCGGTAAATCAAACCGCCCATGACTTGGGTCGTTCTTATACGCTTCGGGGCGCATATAGCGAAATGGATTGCTACTGAAAAAATTGCGGGTATAAACCGCTTCGCCGTACCCGCCCAGTGTGAGGCGCGATTTTTTCGCTTCCTGCACCGAGTCCGTTTGGGCATGGTTGGATATGCTCAAAACAAGGCATACCACACAAAGAATGAAATGTTTACTACTATTCATTTTATTGATTATTTCAAATAATAAATGGGTTGATTTTTTGATGTGTCAGTGTCAAAGACCTGACAGTGTTAGCGGTTGTAACGGCGGGGCGCGAAGGGAATAGTTGATAAATGCGACATGGCAAGCCTCTTGATTGCCGACAATATTGCGGATAATCCTTCGCCCGACAAGCGCCTGCAACACCACCGTCATGATGGCGCCGCTGAAAAACCAGTGGGAAAGGTAGAAAATCGTGTGGAACTGTGCTGAGGAATGTTGATGCGACGGGTCGTTATACGGATGCGAATGCGATACCACCTTGCCGTTGATAACGTGCGTGTGGTTGAACGCTGCCGTGCCTGCCATATACCCCATTACGAGTACCAGCAGGAAACCAACGCCTATTCGCTTTATATATGTCCGATGCATTATTATCCTAAATAATTTTCGGCAAAGATAATGCTTATTTAGATTAAATAAAAATAAAAACGCAAAAAAATGTAAAAAAATTACTCTGCGTTAAATTTCAATCCCGATTTTTTTCATTAACACAGAGGCATTCAGTCTGGTACAGATGCCTGCGTGCAGTTTGTAATCGAACGCCATATCTTCGCCGTTGATTTGCACGTCAAAATGTGCATTGCGGATATTTTGGGGCAATTCCGCTTCCAACTCGCCCAGTGCAAGGTCGTGGGTGGCAATGATACCGGACACTTGCTGCCGCACCAACTGGCGGATGAGCGCCATAGAGCCGGTTTGCCTGTCGCGGGAATTGGTGCCGCGCAGTATTTCATCCAAGAGAAAGAAAACCTGCTGCCCGTTCCGCGTAATGTCCATCAACTGTTTGAGCCGTTTCAGTTCGGCATAAAATGACGAGGTGCGCTCTTCCAGATTGTCCGCTATTCGCATATAAGTGTATATTTTGCAATTTGTTACTGCGAACCGTTTGGCGCAGACAGGCGCACCTGCCAATGCCAGTGCCATATTCACGCCGATGCTTCGCAGAAACGTGCTTTTTCCCGACATATTCGAGCCTGTTACGATGGAAATTTTCCCTTCGCCATCCGTAGAAAAATCGTTGCAGATACGCTCGCTTTCCCTTATCAGCGGATGCCCTGCATGAACGGCGGCAAGGGTGAAATAATCCGCTTTGATTTCCGGAAAAACCCACTCGGGATGGTTGAAACGCAGATTGGCGAAACCGGACAGGGCTTCGATGGCGGCGATGGCGTCAAACCATTCGGGAACTGTCCGCCCGACAGTCATTCGCCATTTTTCGAGCCATGCCAAATGCCTGTAATCGAAGAAAAACAACAGATTGACGGGAATAAACATTATGTTCAGCCGGTAATCCAACCGTTTGATGCGGTTTTTCAACGCACGGATATGTTCAGCAGCCTTGCCGTCTGTGAAAACCTTTTGAAGCGACGCCAAATAAGGCGATGAGAAATCGGCGTCGGCAATCGGCGCAATCAGTTCGGCATAAGTGCTCACAAATTCCACTTTGTGCGATACCTGCCGGTGCAGGACATTCACCTTTCCGGCTACCAGCGCGGCAATCAGCAGGTGCGCCGTTACCGGAAGCCAAAGCCATCCTGCCTGAATCCATCCCATGCACGCCACAACGGCACACAGCAGGGTAATACACGGAAGTACCTGCATAACTTGCAACAACCGCCGACGATGCGACAACACCGTTTCGCTTTTCAGCCAAAGAAGGAAATCGGGCAAGGATTCAGCCGTAGTTTTGTATTTCAACCCAACGGACTGGATTTGCTGCCGCCAGTCCACCATACCCGCCAGTTCCTGCACTGCCTGCTGTCGGCGCTCTATATCCGGCGTGGACGCCGGCGCACTCAGCCAAGCGGCAAGCAAATCGCTTCCCGACGGACTGGTAGTACGGTTGGTATGGCGAAAAACGGAATGAGCACCGAAAATATCCAAATCGGAAGTGTAGTCGTGCTTGGCGTCTATGTAGCGGTCGCCGGAAGAGTATGCCGAATCGTCGCCGTTGAGGCTGTCCGCTTCCTGCCGATTGATGGTTTTGAAGCGTTCCGCCTCTTTTTGCCGCCCGATGCAGCGAAGATGCGCTTTCAGACAGCCAAAAAACGCTATCAGACACACCGCCACCGCCCCTGCGCCAGCCCACGGGGACAAGGCTGCAAAGTAAATCCCGCCAACAATAGCCGCCGCAAGCGTTGCCAACCGCAACCACGCATACCGCACGTTTTTCCGCGCAAGCACGGCTTCTTCACGGGAAAAACGCTGTATTCGTTCCTGATAAAAAGAGGAAAGATGCATCATTCATTGATTTTGGCGACAAAGATACGGAAAAATTGACAATTGACAGTGGATCGTTGACAATTGCAAAAACACGCAAAAAGATAAAAAAGGCATTGATTTTGATTTTGCTGACCTCTGACATACGTTCGGCGCAATATGTAGCGACGGTTGAGCGGTCATTTGTTTTGCCGCTCGAAACACAGCCAAATTTGTAAAATTTTCTGAAAAACCCTTAACCTATTTCAAGCCATTTTGTGTCGCCGCGAAAGGATTGAAGGCTCAGGTTTTCGCCGTCGAAAACAGAGTAGGTGTCGCCGGTAACCCATTCGCCGGTGTTGATATAGCGGCTGTTGCCGTTCAATTGCACGTCCATGGCAAGATGGCGATGCCCGAAGATGAAATAATCGTAATGCTTGCGCTTCAATTGTTCGCGGGCATAGAGCGCCAGATATTCCTTGTCGATGCTGCGGAATTTGGCAGCCCAGCCGTGTTTTTCCCTGTTGTGCTTCGACCATCGGACGCCGAAGCCCATTGTCCAGTAGGGATGGATGGCTACAAAAGGTACTTTTAGCACTTCGCTGGTGAAGATAGCGTTGAGCAGGCGTTCCGCCCATGTGACAGGACCCAGATTGTGCCCGTGCCCCAACAGGAAGGTTTTGTCGTTGATGGTGACTTCCTCCGGCTTGCGATGCACGGTAACACCCAGTTCGACGGAAAAATAATCGCGCAACCACATATCATGGTTGCCTGTAAAATAATGTATGGTAATGCCTTTTTCGGTCAGTTCTTGCAGTTTGCCCAGCAGGCGAACGAAACCGCGAGGCACCACGTAACGGTAGTCAAACCAGTAATCGAATATATCGCCCAAGAGGAAAATGACTTCCGCGTCGGTTTGGATGCTGTCAAGCCATTGCACAAAAAGGTATTCCCGCTGCCGACTGGCTTCGTCGGGCGCCATTCGCAAATGCAAATCGGATGCAAAATAGACCTTTTTATTTGGTGTCAGCAAAAATTTCACTCAATCTCTGTTCTAATGCGTCGCCACGCAATTCTTTTGCAATAATGGTTCCCTCGGCGTCAATCAGGAAATTGGCAGGAAGGTTCTCTACATTGTACTCTCTCACCACGTCAGAATCGTAGTATTTAAAGTCACAGACGTTCGTCCATGTCAATTTGTCTTCTTTGATGGCTTTTT
>JAISKR010000012.1 GCA_031260845.1 Bacteroidales bacterium | reverse complement strand
TGTTGCCGCCGCCGCCTTTGGCAGCCAGCCCGATGGCTTTCAATTCTCGCAGAATCGGCTCTACCTCTTCCAATTCGAGGTTTTGAATCTGAATTTCCTGCCGTGTGGTGATATGCAAGAGGTTTGAACGATGGTTGCGGGCTATATCGAGTAATGCGAGCAACTGTTCGGGATAAATAACGCCACCGGTGGCGCGAACACGCACCATGTACACATTATCCTTTCGCTGTTCATAAATGCCCATCGGCACACGAAACGCTTTGAACTGTACCGCTTCAACCTTTCCTTGCCGGAAATCCTTTACTAACGTGCCTAAGCGAGTGATATCCTCAGTTAAACTCTCAGGTATTTTATACATTTTTATACGTTTTAAAAATCCGCAAAGGTAATCCTTCAACAGAAATATAAAAATACCACATTTATGGTATTTCTTTTCCGGAATATTTTTTATATTTTTGCGCAAAAATAAAGAATGACTTTTTTACCTATATCCATCAATATCAGCGACAAACGGATTTTATTGATTGGGGGCGGTCATGTGGCATTTCATAAAGCATCCGTATTGCAACGCTTTACTGATGATGCTATTGTCATATCCCCTGCATTCCTTGATGGTTTCGACGCTCTTCCTTTCCGGTTGGTGAGGAAAGAGTATGCACCGGAAGATTTGGAAGGCGCTTTTTTGGTGTATATATGTACGGAAAACGCAACGCTCAACGAAAAAATCAAGGCAGAATGCGCCAAGCGAGGCATTTTAGCCAGCGTATGCGACCATCCCGCGCTTTGCGACTTCATTTCGCCTGCCGTGTGGAAATCGGGTAACATGACGGTCGCAGTATCGTCTAACGCACAGAATGTACGCCAATCCATCGCTCTGCGCGATAAAATAGGACAAATAATTGACAATGAATAATTGATAATTAACAATTAATAATTAACAAATGGTACAGTGCAGTTTAATTAATAATCAGCAGTTTAGTTTGGAAGAGCGGGAAACATTGTTTTCAAAAATTCATTTTGATGAAAATCAGCCTCATGTTCTGCTAAAAACCTGCAACAGGATTGAACTGTACTGGGGTGAAGGCGAGATTCCCGACCATATTATCCGGCATCTGTACCGCGTAACATCAGGGTTAGAGTCGGGATTGATAGGCGAAAGGGCGATACAGGGACAGGTCAAATTAGCATACCAAACCGCTTGCGAAAATTACCGTTTGACGCCCCAATTGCACAAACTTTTCCAGACAGCCATGCACACCGGCAAGCGAGTACGCAACGAAACAAGTATTTCCACAGGCGCCGTATCCCACAGTCAGGCGGTGGTGGACATTCTGAAAAAGGGAAATTTGGATTTGCGCAACAAGGTGGTGAGCATCATCGGCGTCAACAAACTGACGGAAGATATTCTGAAATTCCTCACCGCCCGTCAAGCAGTGCAGATATTTCTGTCGAGCCGCAATTTTGAAAAAGCCACTACTTTGGCTGAGCGTTTCAAAGGAACGGCAGTGCCTTTACAGAACAAAGGCAAAATGCTGGAATTTACCGATATACTGATAAGTGCGACCTCTGCGCCTCATACGATGGTCAACTGCGAAGAAATGCCGACCGGTAAGAATATGCTCATCTTCGACCTCGCTTTTCCTCGCGATATAGAGGCGAAAATAGCAGATATGCAGGGCGTTACGCTCTATAATTTAGACGATATTGAACGCCATGCCGCCAATAATCTCTCTCTTCGCATGAATGAGGTGGCGAAAGCGGAAGAAATTATCGAAGAAGAAAAAACTTGCTTAACTGCTTGGAATACACATCTAAATACCATTATGCAAAATGTATAGACTTAAATCAAAAACAGCATACAAAGAGGCGATACAGTACATTCCCGGCGGCGTGAACAGTCCTGTGCGGGCGTTGAGAAGCGTTGGCGAATCGCCGCTGTTTGTAAAAAATGCCAAAGGCGTTGTCATCACTGACGTTGACGACAATCTTTTTACGGATTATTGCCTGTCTTGGGGCGTTTTTATTCTCGGACACAGGCATCCCTATGTTTTGAAGGCTGTGCGACGAGCCATCGACAAAGGGACAAGTTACGGCATCCCGTCGTTGCCCGAAACGGAATTGGCAAAGGCTATTGTGCAGCGTTTTCAAAGTATTGAACGGGTGCGTTTCGTCAGTTCCGGCACCGAAGCGGTGATGAGCGCCATACGGCTTGCCCGTGGCTTTACGGAACGCGACGTCATTGTCAAGTTCGACGGCTGCTACCACGGACACGCCGACCATTTGCTGGTTTCGGCAGGTTCGGGCGTCGCTCTGCTTGGTAAATCGTCATCGGCAGGGGTGCCTGACGCCTTTACGGCGCATACGGTAAGCATTCCATTCAATGATACTGCCGCTTTGGACAGGGTTTTCAGCCAACGCGGAAAAGACGTCGCCGCGGTTATCGTAGAACCGGTGCCAGCCAACATGGGCGTGGTGCTGCCTCAGAACGGATTTCTGCAACATCTGAGAGACGTCACACGGCGATACGGCTCGCTGCTCATCTTCGACGAGGTGATTACTGGTTTGCGCCTGTCTGACGGCGGGGCGCAAAAACGTTTTTGCATCACACCCGACCTCACTACCTTGGGCAAAATCATAGGCGGCGGATTCCCTGCGGCTGCCTTCGGCGGAAGGTCGGACATCATGGCGCTGCTGGCGCCCGATGGTCCCGTATATCAGGCGGGAACCCTATCGGGCAATCCCGTTGCCATGAGCGCCGGTATTGCTACCTTGCAAATACTCGCTCAGCCTGACGTATATGAAAAATTAGAGAAAAAGGCGATAAATTTTTACAATCGCTTGTCGGAAACAATTTACGACAAGAACATCACGCTAAATCATGCCGGCAGTATGTTTACCCTGTTTTTCACCAAAGGGGAAGTCAACTCGTTTGCAGACACGCAACAATGTGACAGAAAGCGTTTTGCGGCTTTTTTCAGATATATGTTCAACAATCACATATACATTTCGCCTTCGCAATTTGAAGCGAATTTTCTTTCGCTTGCGCACAAAGAGAATGCGCTGTCCCGTTTTTTAAAATCAGTCAAAAATTTCAAAGGATAATAATTTAATTTCATGTTTTCAACTAATATCATCAACAACAAATTTGGACAACCCGACGTTTACGGGGCTATCAATATGCCGGTATATCGCACCGCCGCATTCGAGTATCCCGATTCGGAAAGCATTGCAGCGGCGTTCCAGTACCGTTACGACCAGCACACCTATTCGCGCATATCCAACCCTACCATACAGCACTTTGAGTCGAAAATAAAGGCTGCATCGGGCGCAGAGTCGGTCATGGCGCTGGCGTCGGGAATGGCGGCTATTTCAGGCGCTTTTCTCACCATAGCGCGAACGGGCGACAATATCGTGGCGTCACCTCATCTCTTTGGCAATACTTTTTCGTTTTTGCGGAACACCTTGGCGGAATTTGGGATAGAAGCGCGGTTTGTGAACACCGATAATCTTGACGAAATAACCGCAGCCATCGACGGTAACACCTGCGCTTTTTTCACCGAAATCATCACCAACCCGAATTTAGAGATTGCCAACCTGCCGGAAATATCGCAAATACTGAAAGAACGCCATGTACCGATGATTGTGGATACCACGCTCGTTCCTTGGTGCGGCTTTGATGCGCGGGCTTGCGGCATCGACATTGAAGTGGTGTCCACCACCAAGTTCGTATCGGGCGGCGCTAGCAGCGTAGGCGGCGTAATTGCAGACTACGGGACATTCGACTGGCGCAACAACCGTAAATTGGCGCAAATGCCCAAACCGAAAGGCATATCGCGCTTCATGTTTCGGTTGCGCTCGGAAATAGCGCGTAACTTGGGCGCGTGTTTGTCGCCCGACAATGCCTTCCTGCAAGCGGCGGGCGCCGAGACGCTGGCGCTGCGCTACGAGCGAATGTCGGAAACGGCATACCGACTGGCGCAACATCTGAGCAGCAACCCCAACATAGTTCACGTGAACTATCCCGAATTGGACAGTTCGCCCTACAAAACGCTGTCAGACCGCTTGTTTACCGGACATCCGGGGGCAATGCTAACCATCAGCCTTGCGGACAAAGGCGCCTGCTACCGCTTCATGGACAAACTGAAAGTCATCCGCCGCGCCACGAATCTGTTTGACAACAAATCCCTCGCCATACATCCCGAATCGACGATATACGGCACATTCAGCCCCGAATTGAAAGCGCTTGCCGGCGTTGCCCCCGCATTAATCCGCATTTCAACAGGCTTGGAAGAGGCAGCCGATTTGATTGAAGATATTGAACAGGCGTTAGGTAATGGTTAATTGTTAATGATTAATGGTTAATGATTTGTCGTAAAATAATTAAATATCATATAAATATTAATTATGCAATATTTAAAATATCATAACGTATAATATATAAGTGAACTACAATTCTTTTATTTTTACTATCTTTGCGCTCGAAAATAACGTTGCATTGATTAAATTCAGTCGTATTTGGAAGATTGCCTATCCGATTGTCATCGGGAACATAGCGCAAAACCTGCTAAGCATCACCGACACCGCTTTCATCGGGCGGTTAGACGCCGTTTCGCTGGGGGCGGC
>JAISKR010000316.1 GCA_031260845.1 Bacteroidales bacterium | reverse complement strand
ACCGGATGCCATTTAGAAGCCTCGATGGTCAATCATGCCTTGAAACATCTGAATCCCGAAAATGATTCGCTTCTCTTTATTGAGAATGTCGGAAATTTAGTTTGTCCCGCCCTGTTTGATTTGGGCGAGGCAAAGAAAGTAGTGATTGTCAGCACCACCGAGGGCGATGACAAGCCCTTGAAATACCCGCATATTTTTCAGGAAGCGGACATTTGCATCATCAACAAAATCGACTTGGCGCCCTATCTCAATACGGATGTGGCTGTCCTGCGTGAAAACGCGCTGAAAGTGAATCATCACCTTCAAATTTTTGAAGTATCCGCCTTGAAACAGACCGGAATGGATGGCTGGTGCCATTGGTTATTAAAAGCATTTGAGAATTGAAAATTACCGTCAGACCGATCTTGGCTAAAACTCACGGAACATGAGTGCTCCAGCGACACATTAGCGCCCCCATTCTGAATGTACCCGCTCATTGCAGAAGTACACGTGGCTATTCGTTCCGATTTAGACCACAATTCAATGGCTTACAAACTATACGAATGGTTGCAGTCGGATGGTGCAAAATCCGTCATTGCGGAATGTGGTTTTATCCCACATTTTTAATCCGTGTCAGATTTACAAGGCTGTTGCCCTGAGTTTCTCCAACAACGGTTCAGCCGAAAGAGGCTGTCCCGTTGCTTGCAGCATCCATTGATTCGGCGTTAGGCGCCCCAGCCGGAAGATTCTATCCACCTCCGTGGCGAAATCCTTTCCGTTCAGGTACTCTTCGAGTTGAAATTCGATGATTTGCCCAAAGGCATAAGCAGACAGGTAGAGCGGATATTCAACGGTGTGCGAATAGACGGCAAGCACCGTTTCGTCCCGAATGCCAAACACCGGCGCATAATATGTGTTCCAAACCTCTTTTGCGACGCGAATCACCGTTTCCTTCAATTGTGCGGCTGTGGCGTCAGGATGGGCATACAACCATTTCCAATACTCCATTTCCACTAACGATACGCCGGAAATTTCGTACAGACGCCATGCCTTGTCCAAAATATCCGCCTTGTCCTTGTCTGCGGATGTTTCGTAATTGGTTTCAATGCCCAGCAATGCCAAATCCCGCTGCTGGAAAACAAACGCCAACGCTTCCGTAAATGCTGTATTAGGCACGCCATTCATCATATAATAATCCACGTCATAGAGCGATAGCGTCTGTTCCACATTGTGCCCGAACTCATGAATGGCAATGTTGTAGCCTTTGTAATCCATTCCTTCTTTCGGAATGCGTGTTCGCAGGTGTGCTTTCTGTCCTTTCATGCTTGCTCCCCATGCGTGTCCTGAGCCTCGCGCAGCATCCACTTCAATTCTGTCTGCCAGATACGTTGCCCGCTCGGCTGAGAAACCCAATTTCCTTAATATGGCGGGCATTTGGCGCTCAAAGGCTGCTGCATCCGGATAAAGACGGGATGTTTGCTCTGTCAGTTTTTGTTCATCAAGTCTGCTTCGTGTTTTGAAGCCATCATACCAGATGTCAAAGGCTTCCAAATTCCTGCCGAGCCTGTCGGCAATGATTTTCCCAACCTCCTTTAATTCAGGCGCTGTCAGATAATTTCTCAGTAAAATTTCCGTATCTTCAAGGGATATTTCCATACTTTCCGAAAAATTGCGGTCGATATAGGTGTTTCCGGTGTAAGCATCAACAGTTTGCGCTGCCTTAAACTGTTTCAGAATCTTCTCGTAACGAACAAGCCCTTCCGGCGACGTATTTACCTCATTGCCGGACTGATAGACGGTATTGGTAAAGGGATTCCAGTCCACAGCGCCAGAATTGATGGCTGCGGTGGGGATTTCCTGCGCAATGATGCGTTTCATGGCTTCGTAAATGGTTTGTTGCTTGTCAAACCCTGCCTCACCCTTGTTGTAATTGGCTTTTATCTCATCCCTCATGTTCCAGTGAGCCAGCAATACCATGTCCTCCGGAAAAATCGTTTTGCCTTCCCTGTTGAGCAGATGTCCTGCATAAATATTGTATTGAGATATATACACCTCCGCCTCATTGTTGGCAGCGGAAGCCGTTTGCTGCACATTGGCAGGGATACGCGCCGTAAACATTCCGCCTAAGCGTGCATACGCCCACGCCAATCGGTCGTTGCCCAAATTTTCCTTTTCTGCCAACGATAATTGGGGAAAATTCAAAGCAATGATGAATGCCAACTTGTTTTCATAAAAATCGTCATTGATATGCGTGCCCGGATTATAGGCAGAAAACATTTCGTCGATGCGGTGTAATTCGCCCGTTGCTTCCTCCACCTGCCGTTGCAGTTGAAGCGACATCTCATTGAAATGCCCCGATATGGCTTCCATATAGTCGCTTATTTTCAAAAAAACCGCCTGTTTCTCATCCGGCAGGGCGATATAGTTCTCCGCGCAAAAGCGGATAAACTCATCCTCGCTGCCATCCTGTGCCTGCCACAATCGAGCCACTTGTTTCACGCCTTTTTCTATACTCTGCTTGTCGGATTGTCCGTCCGAAACAAGACCTGCAACCGCTTTGTCAATTGCTTGCTGTGTAATCACAGCGTTTTTCGACTGTTCTGCGCATGAAATCATCACTAAAATCAATATGAAGCCAATAAAAACTTTTTTCATGTTTACATTTCTTTTGTGCAAAAGTAATGTTTTTTCATTCTAAAAACGTATTTTTGTCAAAAAATAGTATTTCATTCGCATTGAAAACTTTTGTCACATATTGTTTGCTGATTGCCTGCGCGTTGACCGCTTGCAGCAAGTACGGTTTGTCGTCAGACCCCGCGTTCCGACTGGATTTTTCGGTTGATACCGTCCGATTTGACACTGTTTTTACCACTTATGGCTCGGCTACGCACCGGCTGATGGTGTATAATCCCAATAAACAGGCGGTACGCACCCGCATCACCTTCCCAAAAAGTGTGCCGACGGCTTTTCGGCTCAATGTGGATGGCAAACCGCTTGCCGAGGCTTGCGAAGTAGAGATTGCAGGCAGGGACAGTATGTTCGTGTTTGTGGAAGTGACGGTAAATCCGCAAAACAGCGAATTGCCGGTATGGATACTTGATTCTGTGCTGTTTGAGACCAACACCAATCTTCAACGGGTATATTTGGAAGCCTACGGACAGGATGTGTGGCTATACCGGAACGCCACCATACAAGGCGGGACGTGGCAGGGCGCGAAGCCCTATCTGATTGAGGGTTTGCTCGTGATAGACACCCTGCAAACCTTGCATATCAGCGAAGGGGTAAGGATATTTCTGCGGCAGGGCGCCAATATCTGCATCAAAGGCTCGCTGATAGCCGAAGGAAGTGCAGAGCAGCCCATTGTTTTTTCCGGCAGCCGATTGGAAAGCGACTACCGCTATGTGCCCGGACAGTGGGGTAGCCTGCGTTTTGCCACTGCCGGTCGCGACAACCTGTTACGGCACGTTGAAATCCGCGATGGCACCAACGGGTTGCTTTTCGGCAGTCCCGATGCGGAAAATATGCCGTTCATCCGATTGGATGCGGTTTCTATACACGATATGTCTTACTCGGGGCTGATGGCTTTTGCTGCCGACATGGAAGCAACCAATGTCCTTGTTGCCAACTGCAATTACTACACGGTGGGACTGTTTTGCGGCGGCACAGCCCAATTCACCCACTGCACGCTTGCTAACGGTTATTCATCCGGCATCAGACGCAGAGGGATGTCTGTGCTTACCGTCGATACGGAATATCAGGGACAGACCAACGCAATTCCTGCCGTGGCGGGCTTTTACAACAGCATCATTTACGGCACCATGAACGAAGAATTGTCTTTTGGGAAAGATGCTGACTGTTCGTTCAACTATTGTCTGCTAAAAACCGCATTGAACGCCTCTCACAGCGGTTTTGCCAATGTGTTGACAAATAAAGCCCCGCTATTTCTTTCGCCGGAAAAAGAAAACTTCCGTTTGGACAGCCTCTCGCCTGCCTGCAATGCCGGCAACCCGAATTTCGCAGCCACCACGCCGACAGACATGGACGGAAACAGCCGAACAGCCGACGAAGCACCCGATTTGGGAGCGTGGGAAAGGGGCTACAAGTGACACAATGGTGGTGGTGCAGAAGATAATTTCATTAATTATTTTTCATAAAAAGCACAAAACAAATTATTTCCTACCTCTTCTTCCCCGTCACCAAACTAACCACCACAATCACAATCACCGACAGCGGCAACGAAAACACAATCTG
>JAISKR010000132.1 GCA_031260845.1 Bacteroidales bacterium | reverse complement strand
GCTTTTTATCGTTATTCTCACGTCAATCGTTTCCATTGCCGCCTTTTCGCGACGGGAAATATTCGGCAAACTGCTTTTCAACCCGTATCAGGTGTATCACCGCAAGGAATGGTACAGGCTGATTACGCACGGGTTGCTTCATGCCGACTGGGTGCATCTGATAGTCAATATGTTGGTGCTGTTTTCCTTTGGCGGAAGTGTGGAATACTATTTCTCGGCGATGGCGGACATGACGTGGATAAAATATCCTGTCGTCTGGTATTTAGCGTTTTATATACTGGCGCTCATCGTGTCGTCGCTGACTACCCTGAAAAAGCATAAAGACGACGTGTGGTACAATTCGGTAGGCGCTTCGGGCGCCGTATCTGCCGTACTGTTTTTCAGTATCTTTTTCGAGCCGCATAACACGTTGCTGTTCATGGGCATTGTACCCATCAAAGCCTTTATTTTCGGACCGCTGTACCTGCTTTACTCGTGGTATGCTTCGCGCAAAAACGCCGACAATATCAACCACGACGCCCATTTGCTCGGCGCACTTTTTGGGTTCACCTTCCCTCTGTTGGTTGACCCGCGATTAATCACGTGGTTTATCGGTCAGTTTTGAGAAGTCTGTCCGAAATCTCTTCCGGCGTCAGGTAATACGTCAGTTTGTATTGGCGGTATTTTTCGGAAATATCCGCTTTGTGAATGACATGATAGGTGTAATCGTAAAGTTGCCAGCCCATTCCGCGTTCGATAGCCGTCGAATCCGTCTGCCGTTCCATCTTCCGGCGATATTTTTTTCCAAGATAACGGATGCCTGTTCCGATAATTTTCCACCCCGACTGTGTGGAATAATCCGCGATATGCGCCAGTTCGTGCCCCATCACCCCCACCGATGCGTTGAATGAAGCATCGTACAACAAACGCGCCTGCTCGCTTTCCGCATTTTTATTGATGAGAATCAAGTATTTCCGGTGGCTGCGTTTGTTGAATACGACCGACCAAAGGACAGGACGCGCCGCCATGCTTGTTTTGATAGCGCCATATCGTATCTTGATAGTGACGCCGCACAATTCGGGATAATAGCCTGCCGCCTTGGCAAAAGCCGTCAGCAGGGTGTCGTTAGAAAGTTCTGCCGTATGCGTGGCACATTCTGTGCGGTCGAGCGCTGTTTTGACTTCATCGTAGCGCAATATCTGCTCTTCCGGAATGTCCTGCCCCGCAATCGGCGCCAGACAGCACCAGCAAAGTGCAAACAGGCTCAGCCGTTTCATTTTAGAAACACTTCGCGCAGGTCTTCAATCTGTTGCTCGTTGATAGGATGCAACTGCCCGATAGACGAAGCCAGCACCAACGATTGTGCACTAAATTCCGCCACTTCCAAGCGGTCGAAGGTTTGCAGAAGTTTGTCGCCTGTTACCAACACCGAATCGTTTTCGATGATGATGGCAGGCATTCCCTCTGCCAATTTTTCCGCAATCTCGGTTTTCCCGCGGAAATGCGAACCAAAAGGCATCAGCGGCACGTCTTGCAGGAAAATCCAACTTTCGGGAATGGTACGCACGTCTAACGCCCTGCGGGTAGCGCCAAACGCCATCAGATACGGCGGTTGCGTAAGGATGATAGAGTTAATGTGCGGATAGCGGTTGTAAATTTCCTGATGCAGCCACGCCACACGGCTGGGCGTCTTTCCCTTTTCGCGTTTGCCGTCTTTTATCTGTACAATGTCCTGCAAATCCATATTCCATCGCACCACATTGGTGGGCGTAATGAGAAAATCGTTGTCGCGCCAGCGCACTGAAACCGTGCCATACGAACTCACCATCAATCCCTGACGGCAGGCGCGATGCACTATATCGCAAATTTCGGTACGTATCTTCCGCTCGTCAGACGGATAAGTGGTATGGGTCTGCTCGGGCAGCAGTTCGAGAAATTGCCGCTCATACTGGTCAATCTGTTCGTCGGTCAGATATTTGATTTCGCCTATTTTCTGTCCGTAAATGATGGCGCGGGCGCTAAATTCAAGCGTTTCGAAGCGTTGAAAAGCATCGTTAATGTCTTTTCCGCCTACAACGGTACCGTGATTTTCCAAAATCACCGCATTATAGCCCTTTTTGAACTCGTCGCCGATGCGTTTGCCCAATGCCTGACTTCCGGGAACCTCATAAGTGGCGTATCCTATCGGTCCGCAGATATGCTTTGCCTGCGAAATCACGTTAGGATTGGGTATCTGGTGAGCAATGCTGAACGAAACCAAGGCTGGCGGATGCGCATGAATGATGGCTTTAATGTCGGGACGCGACTCAAAAATCGCCTTGTGGAAAGGATATTCGGACGAGGGTTTGTGCTTGCCGATGATGCTTCCATCCCGCTTCACCTGCATAATGTCCGCCGAAGTCAAGGAACCTTTGTCCACTGCGGCAGGCGTTACCCATATATCGCCGCTTTCGTCGATGATGGAAATATTACCGCCCGACGTTGTGGTCAGACTGCGTTCATAAATTCTGCGAATGACCGTTGTTATCTGGTCGCTCGGGTGCATTAGCTGCGGATTGATGATTGGATTCATAATGAAATATTTTTATTTTTATAAAATGGATACATTTTGTGATGATTGCTGCGTTGCCACATTGGTGCTGTCCAATTCCGAAGTGATTTTTTCAATCGTGAAAATATGTTCGGCGGTATTACCGTATTGGTCGGTAGCCTCAATGGATATTGTCGTTTTGTTGCTAATATCTATCGTTGACGAAAAAGCGGGATTAAGGCTGTCATGGTCGAAATCAATCGCTTTCCCGTCAATTTCAATGGAAACAATATTGCTTGCATCGGTAATTTTGCCTTCGATATACAAGGTGGACGAATTGTCGCCGGTAATTACAATCACGCCTTTTTCATCAGATTTGGGTGTGAAAATCGTGATTTCCGGCTTGCCGGTTTCGGATTTCACCAATTGATAGGATAATTTGTTGATATTGTTATACACGTCAGACACTTCCAACTGTATTTCTTTCGCATTGGCTAAATTCACATTCGCGGTAAATTCATATCCGTCGTCTATCGCTTTGAATGTCACCTCTTTGTTGTTGATTAACAATTTGCCGATGGGACTTTCGTCTGTGATTTTCCCTTTCAGTGTGAGGATTGCCAAGGTATCGGGCACCACCATATCAAAATTTTCCGTTGAAACGCCTGCAATCACTAACTGAGGCGCGTGATTTTCGCGGTTCAGTTCAAATATTCGCTCATTTGCCAACTGTGTGATGGCGTCTTTATCGGCAGATGTTGCCGCATCTGCCAGCAATTTCTTATATTCCGCCACCGCTTTATCTTTATTTCCTATTCCGACATAACTGTCGGCTCTGCCTGCCACAGCCCGCCAATTAGACGGTTCCGCTTTCAACACCCATTCAAAATCCTTCAAAGCCTCTTGATTTTTGTTGACTTCGCGGTAATAAAGTCCTCGCCAGTAGTGCGCCTGCACATTGTCCGGGTTCTTTTTGATGACGTCGGTGGCGTCGTCAATGGCGTCAGTGTATTGTTTGTTGAGCATCAACCCACGACTTCGGGCAAGCATCGCATCGGCAGATTCGGGATTGATTGCCAGCGCCGCATCTGCGTTTTCCAAAGCGTCTTGCGTTTTGTTCATGTCTGCCGACAGATTGCTCAGTGCAATGAAGGCTTCCATAAATCCTTTGTCCAATTTGGTGGCTTTCGTATAAGCCCACTCTGCTTGTTGACGGGCGTTCAGCCGCTTGTTCACCTCGCCTTGCAGAAAATAGTTCATCGCCGTTTCGCCTATCTGTAAAGTGGAATTGCTTGTTTTCAGCGCCTCGTCAGGCTTGTTCAGCGCCAACAGCACCTGTATTTTGATATGATAAGCCGGCAAATATTGGGCATTGAGTTTTATAGCGCGTTCCAAACTCGGAATAGCCTCTGCGTATTGCTTGTCTTCGTACTGATTTCGACCTAATTGATACCAGTACATTTCCTCATCCGGCGCAAGTTTCGTCATTTGGCGATAGTCATCCGCCGCTTTGCCGTATTGTTTGAGGTGGGAATAGGTTTCTGCCCGCACTTTCAGCAATTCTTCCGATTCGGGATTCGTTTCAATAGCCTTGTTGAGTAGCGCCAACGCCTTTTCGGGTTGATTCGACAGCGAATCAGCCTGTTGAATTATATCATTAACTTCCTGTGCCTGAGCAATAATGGTCGCCAGACAAAACAGAAATACACAAATGATATGTTTTAATCCCAAATGCAAGTCACTAAACTTTAATAACATTACGCAAATATTGTGCCGTAAGTGACACAAATAATAAAAAAGAGGACATTTTCAATGCCCCCTTTTTTAATTGTTCAAGAAATTTCATGTTACGAAAGGGCTGCAATGGCTGTTCCAATCAAATTGGCATTTTCCATCTGGGTAATGTCCACATGAACGTCTTTGTGTCCCAATTCGGCTAACAGCAAGTCAAGCACGCCGGATACTATTTCCACGTAACTCTTGCCATTTTTGTTTTTGCTCCAAAAGAGGCTGCCCTCTGCCGTCAGACGCACTTTTTTGACAGACGGGTCGTGTGCCACCAACACCTCTATCAGTCCTGCCAGCGAGGCGGCAACGAGTTGAGCCGACCTTTCGTAGATATTGCGGGCGGCGTCCACATACTCGTCTTTGTAAATGTCGGGATAACTCAGGAT
This sequence comes from Bacteroidales bacterium, assembly GCA_031260845.1. Taxonomy (GTDB): domain Bacteria; phylum Bacteroidota; class Bacteroidia; order Bacteroidales; family UBA4181; genus JAIRLS01. Next base: position 4,485 of record JAISKR010000132.1, on the reverse strand, counting down.
GGTGGTCAATTTCTGAGCGTCAAACTTGGCTTCAAATTTATCGGTCGGGAACGCGCTTTTCAGGATTTCGCCCAGATACATACCCGATACGGCTTTCTCGAAGCGCTGTGCGCCTGCATTATCCGAATTTTTGTCCACCACGTCATCCACTTCCGTCAGATGGGGCGGATTGAAATTGCCCGATTCGAGATTGACCGGAATCAATCCTTCCACTTTCAGCGCGGGATTCAACTTTTTGATTTTGTCGGCGCGGATGAAAGTAGCCATATTGGTGCCCGTTCCCACAATCAGTCCGATATACGCATCGTAGCCGCTTTTGGTAAGACCTGCAAACAGGCTGGCAACCGTGTCGTTAATGACCTTCACACCCGTGAATTTGCCGCCTTTCTTGCTGTTCAGATACTCAACAAAAGGTTGTCCGATAGGTTTGCCTATCATCTCTTTGATATTGACGCCTTTTGTCCAGCGCAGCAATTTTGCATCGCCGTTGGGCAAGGATTCTGCCGGATACGAGAAGCAATAGCCGATGGGCAGGCTTTCCTCAATCTTGATTTCGCCGATTGGGTCTGCCTGTTCGCGGAACAAATCATCCTCTGTGAAACCGGGTGTTTTCATCACTTGAAGGTCTATCTTCCAACCGTTGTCGGGATGGATAACAGGTTCCTTGCCCGAAAAATCAACTTTTGCTACACGGTAATTGGTGCCGCCGAGGTCTAAAACAACGGCTTTACCTGAAATACCGGTCGTTTTCGGGGTGATGAAAGTCGGGATACATTGAACTTCCGAGTTTTCTGCACTCAGACCGTTTTCTACTTTGTTTTGAAGTGACAACGCTATATCTTTTAATTGCGGCGTGTCGAGTTTTGAAATATTATTTGCCATAAAATAGGTTAACTGATAATTTTAATTTTTCGCTCACAAAAATAGTGAATATTCCTGAAAAAATCTAAATAAATTATGAAAATTTAAGTTATTTTTCCGCTATCCCGCATTATACGCAGCATTTCAATAATTTTATGTTCTTTCATTCCCAAATGCTTTCCCATTTGTTCCACATTGGCTGTTTGCCCTTCCTGCAAAGCGTTTTCCACACGCGCCCAGTCTGCATCGGTGATTTCCTGCTCTTTTTGTCGTATGCAGTAATCGCATTGCCCGCAAGGGCGCAGGTTTTTCTCGCCGAAATATTCCAGCAGCATGACGCTTCGGCAACGTTCCTTCTCATTGGCATAATGCATCACCGCCGCCAAATTGGTCTGCATAATGTCCTTTCGGACTTTATAATTGGCGGTGGAAATGTTAAGATATTTATCGTCAATCCTTTCACGGGTGTAGGTAATCAGCGACTGTTTCCTTCGCGGGATATAATCAATGATTTTCATTTTGTCCAATTTTTTGAGAAAGTCGTAAATCACATCAACGGTCACTTTTGCGTGACGTGCCAGCAATTCTTCGCTAATGCCGACATATTCGGAAAAAAATCCCGAATAGGAACGCAGCAATATTTTAATGAACCGGTCGAAAGCCTCGTTTGCCACCTGAAATTTGTACAAATCATCCCGCTGCACGAGGAAAATCACCTTAGCCGCCATTTTAGGGTCTTCAACATATTGAATATATCCCTCGCGTTCAATGAGTTTCAGGGCATGATGAACGCTCAGTTGTTCAAAACGGAAAACGGCTGAAAATTTTTCCAGCGAAAAATCAAGCGGTATATCACGTCCGCCGCCGATGGGCACTTGCAAAAAATTGCCCAAAGCCTGATATACGCGGCGGATGGCGTCAGGTTCGGGAAAACTGACGCGCAACCGCTGATTGAGTTTGTTTTCGTCGGCTTTTTCGTACAGCAGCACGGCATACGACTTTTGCAGGTCGCGTCCTGCCCGTCCTGCTTCCTGAAAATAGGCTTCCAAGGTGTCGGGCGGGTCAATATGAATGACGAAACGCACGTCGGGCTTGTCAATGCCCATGCCGAAAGCGTTGGTAGCCACGATGATGCGGCAAAGCCCCTCTTTCCACCTGTCCTGCTTTTCCGAGCGCACTTCCGTATTCAAGCCTGCATGATAAAAATCTGCACTTATCCCGTTTTCTTGCAGAAATTTGGCTACATCAGCGGTTTTTCTACGGTTTCGGGCGTAAATGATGCCGCTTCCGGGGAATCGTTGCAGGGTTTTCAGCAAATAATGCATCTTATCCTCTGTCTGCCTCACCAAATAGACTAAATTTTTGCGTTCAAAACTCGTTTTCAGCACATTTGGCTTTCTGAAATGAAGTTTCGCCTGTATGTCATCCACCACCTTGGCGGTTGCCGTTGCCGTAACTGCCAATACCGGCACTTCCGGCGGCAGAATATCGCGTAAATCGGCTATTTCCAAATACGAAGGGCGAAAATCGTAGCCCCACTGCGAAATACAGTGCGCCTCATCCACCACCAACAGATTCACCTTCATCTGCTTGACGCGAGTTTGGAATATATCCGTACCCAAACGTTCGGGCGAAACGTACATAAATTTGTAACCGCCAAAAACACAATTGTTTAACTCAATATCCATTTCGCGGGCGGTGAGTCCCGAAAAAATAGCCACTGCCTTGATGCGATTTTTTTTGAGGTTCTCTACCTGGTCTTTCATCAAGGCTATCAAGGGCGTGACTACTATGCAGATACCGTCCATCGCCATGGCAGGCACCTGAAAGGTGATGGATTTGCCGCCGCCGGTAGGCATCAGCGCCAATGTGTCGCGACCTTCAAGCGCCGAGCGGATAATCTCTTCCTGCATGGGGCGAAACGTGTCGTAACCCCAATGCTGTTTCAGTATGGCATGAATATCGTACATTCTGCAAATGTACATATATCTTTTCAAAAAAACAAGTCATTTCAAAAATTTCTTGTATCTTTGGCTGAAAAAATTGATTAAATGACGCCTGACAGCAATAACTCTGTTTTCCAACTTGCCACGGATTTTGTCAACCAAACTTCGCGACATATTTTCCTTACCGGAAAAGCCGGCACGGGAAAAACCACCTTTTTGAAGCATATCCGCTATGCCACCCACAAAAATTGCATCGTGGCGGCGTCCACAGGGGTGGCTGCCATCAATGCCGGCGGCGTCACGCTGCATTCGCTGTTCCAGTTGCCGTTTGAGCCTTTTGTGCCGGGCATGGAATATCGCAACGCCAAAGAGCGGTTCAGAATGTCGGCGCAAAAGTTAGCCATGTTGCGGCAGTTGGAACTGCTGATTATCGACGAGGTGAGTATGCTGCGTGCCGACACGTTGGATTCCATAGACGCCACACTGCGCCGTATTCGCCGCAGCGACAAGCCGTTTGGCGGCGTACAGGCGCTCTACATCGGCGACCTTTTCCAGTTGCCGCCGGTGGTGAAGGATGACGAATGGCAGATTCTCAAAGATTACTATCCGTCGCCGTTCTTTTTTCACGCCAAGGTGGTACAGCGCAACTCGCCGGTGTATCTCGAACTGAAAAAGGTGTATCGACAGCGGGAACAATCGTTTGTTGACCTGCTCAACCATGTGCGCAACAACGAATTGACACGCAACGATTTAGACCAACTGAACAGCCGCTATCGGCGTGATTTCAGAGCACCTTCCGGCGAAAAATACATCACCCTCACCACCCACAACGCAAAGGCAGACGCCATCAATACCCGCGAATTGGGCAACCTGACCGCTCAAATGCACAGTTTCACCGGCACGATTGAGGGCGAATTTCCCGATTACGCCCTGCCCACTGACATGACGCTTACACTGAAAGAAGGCGCCCAAATCATGTTTATCAAAAACGATGCAGGCGAGGAAAAACGGTATTACAACGGAAAACTTGGCGTGATTGTGGCGCTGCAAGCCAACGACGTCAAAGTGCGCTTGGATGGTTCGGGCGACATCATCAAGATAGAGCAGAACGAATGGAAAAACGTGCGATACAGCCTGAACGGGAAAACAGGCGAAATAGAAGAGGAAGAATTAGGGGCGTTCAGGCAATATCCTGTCCGCTTGGCGTGGGCAATCACCATTCACAAGAGCCAAGGGCTGACTTTTGAGCGAGCAATCATCGACACCGGCGGCGCTTTTGCTGCGGGGCAGGCGTATGTTGCCCTGAGCCGCTGCACATCCTTGGAAGGCATCGTGCTTCTGTCGCCCATCGCACAGGCAGGCGTATGGACAGACGAGCAGGCAATCAGTTTTGCCAAAACGGAAAAAGAGCCGACCGAACTGCAAAACATATTTGAAGAGGAAAAACGGCGTTTCTGGGCTGCAAGACTGCTGCGCTACTTCGATTGCGATGCTTTGATAATGACAGCCCGTAAATTCGATAAACTGCTCGAAGACAAGGCGTCAGACGATTTTCAGCCGGCACGGGCATTGGTGAAGCAAATGTTGCAACATTCATTCGAGATACAAAAGGTGGCGGGGGCTTTTCAGGCACAACTGCGCAACATCGTGCAGCAACAGGCACAAACCGGCGACATGG
>JAISKR010000202.1 GCA_031260845.1 Bacteroidales bacterium | reverse complement strand
GTTATACATTGTTATACAATTGTTACACAATTGTTATACAGTTGTTATTCATAGTTATACATTGTCAATTATCAACTGTCAATTATTCAATCCATTCCGCAAATTTTCCAAACGCTCTTGCTCTGTGGCTTATCCGGTTTTTCTCGTCTAAGGGCATTTGCGCAAAACTGAGGTGGTAGCCGTCGGGGATGAAAACAGGGTCGTAGCCGAAGCCGGTAGTTCCGCAAGGTTTTTCGCTGATGGCGCCGTTGACGACGCCTTCAAACAGGTGTTCCGTGCCGGAAGCGTCAATATAGGCAATGACCGTGCGGAAACGCGCTTTGCGGTTGCTTGCGCCGGACAGTTCTGCCAGCAGTTTGGACATATTCGCCTGCGCTTTTTCCGCCTGCGAGCCTGTGGCGCCGGCATAACGGGCTGAATACACCCCCGGTGCGCCGTTCAACGCCTCTGTTTCCAAGCCTGTGTCATCCGAAAAGCAGGGTTTTCCGAAACGCTCAAAAATATACCGCGCCTTTTGCAGCGCATTCCCTTCCAAAGTCGGTTCGGTTTCGGGTATGTCGCCAACGAAGTCGACGTCCGCAAGGCTGAGCAGCCTGATGTGTGCCGGCAGCATCGCCTGCACTTCCGTCAACTTGTGCGGGTTGGCTGTGGCGAAAATCAATGATTGTGTCATGCGAATCTATTTTTTCTTGAATGAAAACGGCTCAAAGCGGTAACTTTCGCCTTTCGTTTTGCTTTTTTCCACCTTGCCCATCGCGGGCGGCACAATGTGCATTCCGGCAATGGGGATTTTGTGTTTCGCCACATAAGCCAGTATCTCTTTGCGGATGGCGACGGCTTGCGCGGGATTCACGTCGAAGGACAGGGCTACTTCGGGATGCGGCATCTGCACAGCCATGGCATGGGTGAGGTCGCCCCAAATCAGCAGGCGGGAACCGCCGGATTGAAGCAGGAAGCCGGTATGCCCGGGCGTGTGTCCGTAAGCGGCTATGCCTGTAAATCCGGGTATCAGTTCGACGGATGCGCTTCCCAAGGCGGCAGGCACGAAGAGATGCAACGTGCTGCGGTATGCCTGTATGACGGCACGCGCCTGCACGAAGCCTCCGCGGCGGTTTTCAGCCAGTTTGTTCATCTCCGCATCGCTGCTCCAATAGTCGTGCTCGGCTTGCGCCATATACACTTCGGCTTGCGGAAACACCGGTTTGCCGTCTTTCAGCATACCGCCGATATGGTCGCCGTGCAGATGAGTCAGCAACACAATGTCCACCTTTTCGGGCGTTACGTTCAGCGTTTTCAGGTAGTCCAACAGGTTTTTACCGTAACCGGCGTCCACCAACACCGTTTTGTCGGGGGTACGAACCAGAAAGGCGTTCATTCCCATGGGAAACGTGCCGTTGGGCGCATATTGTTTCAGTATTTCGGGCGTAGCGCCTGTCAATAGCCCTGTATTCCCGTCATTGTGCCCTTCGGACAAGACGCTAATCTTGTACGAGCCAACGTCAAAGGTTTCCACTTGATGCACGTCCTGAGCCGCCAATTTTGCCGTCGGCATGAAGGCGATGAGCATCCCTCCAATCATGTTTTTACTAAAATTTCTAAAATATTTCATAACGTTTTGATTTTTTCCAATTCCACTGTTTGTTGTTCCCAAGTTTGCATGGCTTGCTGCAACTCGTTTTGCAACTGTTGATAATGTTTCGACATATTGTCTATTTCTTCGACGTCCAGATGTTCGGGAACCGCCAAAAGTTGTTCGGTCGTTTCAATTTCCCGTTCAATGCGGGCGATTTTGTCCTCCATATCAGCCACTTGCGAGGCGATTTTTCTCACCTGCCTGTCCCATTCCTTTTTTTCGAGGTAATTGTCCTTCGTATTCTTGCTTTCCTGAGTAACGACTGCCGCCTGCCGCGCAACGACTGTCTTTTTGTCCAATTCCTGCAAATTCGCGATGTTTTTCTTTTGCAGAAAGTCATAAATGCCACCGATGTGCTCTTTCACCTGCTTGTCGCGAAATTCATACACCTTGGTCACCAATCCGTCAAGGAAATCGCGGTCGTGGGATACGATAATCAGCGTGCCGTTATATTTGAGCAACGCCTGTTTGAGCACGTCTTTCGAGCGAATATCCAAGTGATTGGTCGGCTCGTCGAGCAACAGCAGGTTGTAGGGTTCCAGCAGCAACTTCACCATCGCCAAACGCGAACGCTCGCCGCCCGACAGCACTTTCACCTTTTTGTCAATATCGTCGCCGCGGAAAAGGAAAGCGCCCAGCAGGTCGCGTATTTTGGTGCGCACGTCGCCCACCGCCACATTGTCAATGGTTTGAAACACAGTCAGTTCCTCGTTCATGATTTCGTCTTGATTCTGCGCGTAATAGCCGATTTTCACGTTGTGCCCTATGGTCACAGTTCCCTGTTCGTGAGCCACTTCGCCCATGATGATTTTGGAAACGGTGGATTTTCCTTCGCCGTTTTTTCCGGCAAAAGCCACCTTTTCACCGCGATGCACCTTGAAATCGACGCCGTTCAGTATCAATTTTTCGCCATAGCGCTTCACCAATGAATTGGTTTCCACGACAATCGCGCCCGAGCGCGGCGCCGCCGGAAAGCGTACGTGAATGGCGGTCAAATCCTCGTCTTCCACTTCGAGGCGCTCCACCTTGTCCAACTGTTTGATGCGCGACTGCACCTGCACGGCTTTAGTGGCTTTGTAGCGGAAACGCTCAATGAAGGCTTCGGTGTCCTGAATCATTTTTTGCTGGTTGCGGTAGGCTGCCAGTTGTTGCTCGCGAAAGTCTTTCCGCAGTTCAAGATACTTCGTGTAAGGCGCTTTGTAATCATAAATCTTTCCCAACGATATTTCGACCGTGCGCTGGGTTACATTGTCCAGAAAAGCGCGGTCGTGCGACACCAACACCACAGCGCCCGCAAAATCTTTCAGATAATTTTCCAACCATTGAATGGACTCGATGTCCAAGTGGTTGGTAGGCTCGTCGAGCAACAGCAC
>JAISKR010000141.1 GCA_031260845.1 Bacteroidales bacterium | reverse complement strand
CTCAAAACGATTTCCGATGTGCTTGAATTTGATTTTCTCAAACTGTACTCAAGCCAAAAAAATGAGAATAAAAAATGTATTGTCGTACTTGAGGTAGGAGAAAAAAAACTGGAAGAATTATTGTCGGACGAAACGATTTCTATCCTTAAAGTTTTGACAATGTGAAATAAAAATATAAAACATACACTACTCATTGTGTTATTATGCATTTCCTTTTTGGCGAAGAAGGATTTTGAGATACAATAATAAAAAATGGGAGTAATAAATAGTTTGTATTTTCTGCATTAGCACGGAGCATGTGTATGTTTTATCATTATTTTTTTTGCTTATACATGTCTAATTTTCTGACATAATGTTATCGAAAATAAATATCAATCTATATAATTAACAAAAATAAATTTTTATGAAAACAGTAAATTATCCTTTACTAACACTGTTAGCCCTCCTCTTATGGAGCGCTAATCTGCAAGCCCAGATGCGCATAGGAGGGAGTACTGCTCCCAATGCAGATGCAGTATGGACTTGAATGCCAATGGGGGCGACAACAGACCAAAGGTCTGTTGCTCCCGCGTGTGCAACAGCCACTACGAACGCCAGTCCATTGACGGCTCACGTGAAGGGTATGTTTATGTACAATACTGCAACGACAAGCGATATAACACCGGGCGTGTATTACAACGATGGTACAAAGTGGATACGCAAGTCACTTATTATCAACACAAATAGGATGCCTAACGAAGGCGATGTGCTGATGTGGAACTCCATCACGCGGCAATGGGAAGAACCCAGACCGGAAGCTGACGGTGTGGTAGGCAATGAGGTAAACCCACAGTTCAGGCCATAAGATAAATGAAAATTAGTAACTAAAAATAGAAATAAAATGAAACAGAGAAAAAACAAAAACACTCTCAAGTTGCTGTTAAGTATCCTCCTGTTATTAGGAGCGCACTTTACGGTTTCAGCGCAGTTGTCTCCCGGCTATCTGTCCGGCATGGCAACCGTTGGCGAAAATCCGACGTTGGCAAACGGCAACCTCACCATCGGCAACGCCGGCGAGTTGTTCCTCGGAACGCACCTGCCGCGCCTGCAACAGACCAACACGCTTTATTGGGTGGGCGAGTACGTGGGAGAAGCCGGCTCACAAGCCTATCTCTCGGTGGTGAACAACACAAACACCTCCGGCTCGCGCGGATTTATAGACGTAGTAGGCACGGCAAACGGCTCTACGGAAATTATCCTTGACATGTTCAATGGCTGGGACGGCTCGTGCATCGACCTGGCTCGCGCTTACCGCACCGGCAGCGACCTTGCCGCCTTTCAGATGCGGGAAGCCGACTACAACGGACACCATGCCTACCTGAAAACCCGTGTTACGGGCAGCGATATCATCTGGTATCTTGCCGAACACATCATTCTCGGCGAATACCTTTCTCCGGCAGGACAAAGCCGTTGCGCAAACAGCAACGTACCTTTTGACCCGCTGACAGTACAAATGCCCGCCAACGGCAGTTATCTGTATCAATGGTACAAATCATCGAACCCCGATGGTTCCAATGCCATTCCCGTAAGCTCTGCCAACGGCGGACAAACGGCAAGCTACACGCCGGAGATAAGCAGTAACACCACCTTTTATTATTTTTGCGTAGTGCGCAATGCCAATTGCAGCGAATACAGCAGCGAGACCACCGGTGTGTCCGGCGCCATCACGGTATATGACGAACCGAAAATACACATCTTCGGTGCGAACCTTTGCATCGGTCGCGACACCACGTTTACCGCCGAAGTGTTTGCAGGCGATAATAGCGGCACAGGACACTGGCACATCAGCGAAGGTATGGCGGCAAGCATAGACGAGCATACCGGACTGGTAAAGGCTCACGCCACCGGACGCTTTACCGTAACCTACCACTACCAAACGCCGGGCGGCTGTTCGGTAATCGTAACCTCGCAGGAATATGAAGTATTTGCCAAACCCGTATCCGAAGTGCAGGATATTGTCTTGTGTTCGCCTCAAACAATACCGGCATCGTCCCTGATTAAAAATCTGATAAATGCCGATACCTATAAAATTTACGACAGCAATTTTACCGAAATCACCGGACAAAACATTCAGGCAACAGCAGGTACGAAGACCTATTATGTGGAAGCCATCAACACCGATTGCCACTGTGTAGCCCACCGGGTAGCCGTGCATGTAACGGTAACCGATGCAATCACTTTCGATTTGCCGGCAACCGCAAGCCTTTGCGGTAGCACAAGGACCGATTTGGCAGACCTGGTAAGCAATGTAAACATCAGCGACTACCGCGTGGAAGTTTACAGGGCAGACGGAACACTTCTGCTCGGCACCCTGGTTCCCGTTTCCGAACAACCCTATTTTGTAAAAATAGTTTCGACAAACGGTAATTGCGCAAGCGTAACCAAAAGCATTGTAATATCGGCAAGCAACGGCACGCTACGCATTGTGGAACAGCCGCAAGTGCAATCTTACTGCCGTGATTGCGGAGACGATGACGTAACCTTCCGCGTAGTAGCCGAAGGCGCACAAAGTTACCAGTGGTACGAAGTCAGAAAAGGCGTAACCACCGCATTAGATGGCGAAACATCGGATATACTCGTTATAGCCGGCTCCGATATTGACCCGAATATCTCCTATTATGTAACAGTTAAAGGCGGTTGCGGTGGCTCGGACGGTTCCGGCGCCACTTCTATAAACAGCAACCTTGTGTATGCAGAAGAATGTCTGAATCTGATTATTCAGAAGAAAAACCATACGCTTGAAGTCAATAACAATTCGGCAACCAATGGCGGATACAAATTCGGTTTCTACGAATGGTACAAGAACAACAAGTTGATACACAGCGGCGCTTATGGCGAAGGTCGTGGCGGATACTACTATACCGGTGCGAATGCAACCTTAGACCCGCACTCGGAATACTATGTCATCGTAACCGACCAGAACGGAGTAAAACACCACACTTGTCCGTTCAGTCCGAAATTATTTGTTTATGAAACAAAGATACAGGCTTATCCGAATCCGGCGCTGCAAAGCTCACCTTTGGTTGTAGTAGATGTGGAAACCAATGAAGAAGAACTGCTCGAAAACGGCGCGATAACCGTTTACAGTAGCATCGGTCAATATATAGGCAGAGTAAGAACGGAAGGACACCGCATCACGCCGGTACAACTGCCGCCTGTTCCGGCTGTTTATATCCTGAAATTCATATCGGGTGAATTTGAAAAAGAAATAAAAGTAATCGTAAAATAAAAACAAGGAGGATAAAAAAATGAGAACACAAAATAGAATATCAAAAAAAATATCCGTCACAGTTTTAACTGCGATACTGACGATGGGAATGACAGGGTACGCACAGGGAGAAAAGGCAAGGAGCAATACAGCCCCTGCCAATTCTTCCCAGGCGGCGGCAAACGAACAGAAAACATCAACCCCTGTATTCTGCCCGAATGAATTTTCGATATGGACGGCAGGCGGCGCCTCTGCCTTGAGCGGAAAACCGGCTTTCGGAGAGAGAAAATTCGGCTTCAACGGAACTTTCGGCTTGGGTTACACCCGCTGGTTCACTCCGCATTGGGGTGCCCTTATCGGCGTAGAAATCGCTAAATACAATGCAAGTATGAATTTCCAAAACTTGTCTGATGCCTACGAAAGCACAGAAACGCTGCAACAAGACCAGTTCAATCCCGAAAAACGCATTTTCCACACCGATATATGGCAGTACAAGGAAAAACAAGACCTTCTGAATGTGAACATTCCTTTGATGGCGCAATTTCAAACCCCGCTGTCGGGCGGAACACATCAATTCTACGCCTCTCTGGGTGCAAAATTAGGCATCCCGGTAAAATCAATTTATGAAGTAACCGAATTTTCGGGACGCACGTGGGGCTATTACCACGAAGGCTCGCAACAACCGATGTATGAGCAAGCCGATTTGGGCTATTTTCCTGAAATAAAAGGCACGAAAGGCAAAGAAAACCTGAACGTAAAACTCGCGTGGACAGCCACCGCAGAAGCAGGCGTGAAATGGAGTTTGAGCAACAAAGTATCGCTCTATTCAGGCGTCTATTTCGATTACGGCATCAACAACATCAACAAAGACGGCAATAAAAACCGCTTTGTAGATTTCTCCGGCTATCGGGAAGGCTCAATAAACGAAGCCAACGTTGGACAAAGCGCGTTGAACAATTTGAATGTAAACAGCATGCTGACCTCGCAATACACCAAAAATGGTGAAACATCTTCGTTTGTAAATAAAATGTCGCCCATAGCCTTTGGCGTGAAACTCCGTTTGAGTTTCAATATATGCCCTTTGCCCGGTGTAGAGAAGAAAGAAGCAAACAGAAAATTGACAAACAATTTGCCTCTCAACAAGAACAAAAACAAGAACAATATCAAATCAAACGACGATGACGATGCACAGCTTGACAATCAAGCAACGCCGGAAAACTGGATATTGGCTGCCGAAAGAAAACGTACAGAAGCCGAATACGGTAAATTGAAATATGTATTGATATTAAATACTGACGGCTACGAAATCAACCAATCCTATTTGTCGCCCATTATGAGGCAAATGTTGGATGAGCGATTGAAAGTATTACAAAAATACAACGACGGCCGGCATATCATTATTGTCGAAGGACATACTTGCAACCTGGGTCGTGAAGCGTACAATATCCATTTGGGACAAAAACGTGCCGATGTCGTGCGCAACTACATGATAACCAAAGGTTACAATGGCGCCAACATCCTGACCGTTTCAAAAGGCGAATCAACGCCGATAGTGCCTAACGACAGCGAACCGAACCGGAAAATTAATCGCCGTGTGGTATTCTTAGTGAAAGAAATAAAATAAGAACAAAAGTAGGAACAAAACCGTGTTCCGGACGTTAACGCTTGAGGACGATTGATTAGTAGTGGGGGCGCGACTTCAAAGTCGCGCCCACGCTTGTTAATCGTTAAATCCCCTGCTGAGGCTGTCTAAAAAGTCTTTTTTGAACGCAGATGACACAGATGACGCTGATTTACACGGATAATACTTTTTTTAATGAATTGAATAACAGCAAAATAAAATCTGCGATAATCCGTGTTATCTGCGTAATCCGCGTTCTAAAAGACTTTTTGGACAGCCTCCGCAACAACTTAAAGTTTTCAACTTTATTATTTAACGGCAGTTATAAACTGCTATTATTTTGGATACAAGTCACAGACCATAAGTGTTCGAAACCTTGCAAATCAATTTGTTTTTGTAAGTCACTCATCCCTATTTGAGCATTTGTAATAAAATTATTTTTATATTTGTATAGATTTTTACATTAACAAAATGAATGAGCAAATTTTATCGAATATTCGCGAACTAAAACGCAAGATATTGCCGAACGACAAAATGATTTTGTTCGGCCCGCAGGCTCGCGGCGATGCCCGCCCCGACTCGGACTGGGATTTGTTGGTGTTGCTGGATAAAGAAAAAATTTCGTATGACGACGAAAACAAATACGCTTATCCATTTGCCGAAATGGGTTGGGAATATGGGACTTACATAAGTGTAAAAATGTACACAAAAAAAGAATGGAATGAACGCAAATTCACGCCTTTCTACAAAAATGTTCAACAAGACGGAATTACAATAAATTAGTAAAACGATGAGCATAACTGACGATGAAAGAAATGCACTGATAGAAATATATCTATCTTATCATTGTATTATATAAATACTGGAGTTTTGAGCAAGGATAATGGAAAATTATATCGAAGCCTTTTTGAATTTAGACAGTCGGGCGATTATGATGATTTGAAAACTATTGATAAGGAAGATGTTACTGTTCGTTTTGAACCTGCGAAACAATTTATAGCAACGATAGAAAAGCTAATCTTCACCAGTCGGGTGCTGACAAAGAAATAAAAAAAGAAGGAAAAGCGAAACCATAAATTTTCAAAAATCAGAAAAAACTGAA
>JAISKR010000002.1 GCA_031260845.1 Bacteroidales bacterium | reverse complement strand
CCGTATTCTTGCTTACATCCAGCGCAGTCAAGCTATTGCTCCCGCATCTTAAAATGGATAGTTTGGTAAACATTTCTATACCTGTTAAGGAGGATATGCTCTTTCCGCTGCAATTTATATTTGTAACGGCTTCGGCTTCGGAGGGGGATATAATGCTGTCATTGTTGGTATCAAAGTTTTCCAGCACATAGGCGCGGAAGTTAGCATTGGCAAATTGAGTAATGCTAAGGATGCATACAGCCGTCTTGCCTCCATCGGCAGTGGTAGCGGTAATGGTGGCAGCGCCCAACTCAATGCCGGTTACTTCGCCCGTGACAGCATCAACGGTGGCAGCGCCCGCAGGTGTGGCGTCGGTAACAGCCCACGTCACGGTTTTGTTGGTGGCGTTGTCTGGTTCCACAGTAGCGGTGAGGGTTGTCTTTTTGCCTTTCATTATGCTGAACGTGGCAGGCACCGTCACGCCGGTAACGACTATGGGATTGACTTTGATTGTCACCGGTGCGGAAGATATTCCGTCTGCAGTAGCGGTAACTGTTGCCTCGCCATCCTTCATGGCGGTGATGGCGCCATTGTCGGCAATGGAAATAATGCCTGTCGGGGTAATATTCCACGTCACCTTTTGGTCAGTGGCATTGTCGGGTGTTATCGTTGCCGTGAGTTGTCCACTTCCCCCAATCGTCAGCATTTGCGTGGCAGGAGTGAGAGTTACACCCGTAACAGGCACTGTCTTGTCTTTGTCATCGCCACAGCCAAAAAACATTACGGCGACCACTATTATAATTGACCATTTTGCTTTCGCACGATTCATTACTGACACTGACAGGTTTTCAACACTGTCAGGTCTTGTGGTTGCTACGTCACCTGACAGTGTGCTTGCACCTGTCAGTGTGGATTTCGTGAATGTATTCATCTTGATACAGGTTTTAATTTTTCGGAATTACTCACTTTATTCTTGATTGATTCAAAAACGTTATTTCTTAAAAAAGATACAGGATAAAACCTTTCGGAAGCCCTTGTATAATGCTTTTTTTAATTCGATTGAGATGCAAAGATATCATCTTTTTCGGAATTTTCCAAATCCCAAGACGAAAATAACTAATTCCGTAAATTTTTATAAAAGGACTGTAAGAGTTGAGAATGAAATACAACCGTATCACTACTGTATCACAATAGAATCACAACTCATAACAATGTATAACTACCTGTAACTATTTTATAACTACCTGTAACTATATATTAAATGAAATTTTGTATTTTTGCACCATGATATACGATTTTGACAAAATAATTCCCCGCAGGGGAACTGATTCCCTGAAATGGGATTTTACCACAGACAACGAGGTTTTGCCACTGTGGGTTGCCGATATGGACTTTCGTACCGCCGCGCCGATAGTGGATGCATTGGTGAAACGGGCGCAGCACGGTATCTTTGGCTATTCGCTGTTTCCCGACGCCTATTATGCTGCCATTGACAGTTGGTTTAGCCGTCGCTACGGGTTCAGTGTGAAAAAAGAGTGGACGCTGTATGCCAACAGCGTGGTGCCTGCCCTTTCCGCTATCATCAGGGCATTGACGGATGCAGGCGACAAGGTGATTCTGCAATCGCCCGTGTATAACTGTTTTTATCGGGACATTGGACTCAACGGATGCGAAACCGTTTCCAACGATTTGATTTATGAAAATGGGCTTTATACCATTGATTTTGACGGTTTGGAACGTATCGCAGCCGACCCTCGCGCAAAACTTATGCTGCTTTGCAACCCTCACAACCCCGCAGGACGGGTGTGGACAAGGGATGAACTGACGCGGATAGGCGAAATCTGCATCCGAAATCAGATAACGGTCGTTTCAGACGAAATCCATTGCGACATTGTTTTTTCCCCGCACCGGCATATTCCCTTTGCCTCTATCAGCGAGGAATTTCTGCTTCATTCCGTCACCTGTACTGCCCCCAGTAAAACCTTTAACCTTGCCGGTGTGCACGTGTCCAACACTTTTGTGGCTGATGCAGCGTTGCGAACGAAGGTAGAAAAGGCTTTCCATCAGAACGGAATCGCAGAAGCCAATGCTTTTGCCATTGACGGGTTGATAGCAGCCTACAACGAAGGCGAAGACTGGTTGCAGCAAATGCTGGCTTACCTGCACGATAACTATCTCGCATTGACTGATTTTTTTGCCGAAAACTTTCCTCAACTGTATGTCTTGCCGCTTGAAGCCACCTATTTGGTGTGGTTGGATTGTACCGCCTTGCAGCGTTCGTCGTCTGAGTTGTCGCAAATACTTTTGGAAAAAGCCAAAGTGCGGTTCAATCCGGGCTTGATGTACGGCAAAAACGGTGAAAACTTCCTGCGCATCAACATTGCCTGCCCGCGGGCGTTGCTCATGGAAGGGCTTAACCGGTTTCGGAACTGCGTATTGTCGCTATGATGCGTTGTGTTTGAGCCACAGGCTCGTCAGCCGATAAAATAGCAGATGACATGGCGATGCCGGCAATGCCTGTGCGCATGAGGTCGGGAATATCGGCGATGGTGATACCCCCGATGGCAACAACGGGCAAATGAATATCGGCTTGCCTGCATTGGCTGAGTATGTCGCGATAACCTGCCCATCCCAACACGGGACTAAGATTTTTCTTGGTGTGCGTGAACCGGAACGGACCTAAGCCGATGTAATCCACGCCTTCCGCGAAAAGGCGGGCAATATCTTCAAATGTGTTGGCGGTGCCGCCGATGATGAAATTTTTCCCCAGCGTCCGGCGGGCGAGGGCGGGCGACATATCCGTCTTGCCGAGGTGTACACCTGTCGCCCCCAGATTTTTACAGACGTCCACGTGGTCGTCAATATAGAGTTCGGCGCCGTAATGGGTGCACAGCGTCAACGCTTGCTTTCCGGTTTGTTCCACTTCTTCGGGCGCGGCGTCTTTCATGCGCAGTTGTATTCTTCTGCAACCGCCTTGCAGGGCTATCTCTACCGATTGCAGATAACTGTACCGCTCTGTGCGGTGGGTGATAAATAACAGTCCGTTCATCATTGATTTGTAAGTTCTTTAAGTTGCAGAAACTTGTCCACAATCCTGTTTTTGTCGTTAGCAACGGGGTTGTTGCCCCACAAAGCGCCCAAAACCGCTACTCCGCCAAAGCCGTAAGAACCTGCAACCGGTATCGTTTCTGCCGACATACCGCCCAACGCGATGATGCGACGGTTGATTATCCTGTTTTTGCTTGCCGCCGATAACTCTTCATCCGTAAAAGCCTTTTTATATCCCGCTTTGGATATGCTGTCGAACACCGGACTGAGAAAAATAAGCCCGTTGAAGGTGGATTGGCGTGCGTTGAGGCAGGCTAAGGAATGGCAGCCGCAACTGACGGCTACGGCGTCGGGCGGACAGACGGGATTCCGGCTGTTAAGATGAACTCCTGCAAGCGAGAACTGTTTTGCCAACTCAAAATGGTCGTGCAGCACAATGCGCGAATGGTAAGCCGGCTCAATGTCCCACAGCATATTTTGCAATATCTCTTTGCTATATGCGGGTTTGCGCAGGTGAAAATTATCCATTCCCGCATGAAATAACAGGTTGATGATGTCAGATTCACCTTCAAAGGGATTTTCGTGGCTGATGATAATACAGTGCATGGTTACAACGAGATAGCGTTAACCGCCCGAAACGGCGTGAATCAACATAATATCCAACTTGTCGGACAGAATGGTGGTTGCCCACAAATCCTTGGACACCACTTCATCCCCGATAGCCACAGCGATTCCTTGCGGTTTCAATCCCAAACTTTCGATGAAAACAGCCAGCGAAATTCCATCTGCCACTTCATACTTTTTATCGTTCAATATTACGGTCATAGTCGCGCAAAGATACGATTTTTAAGATAAAAAACATCATTTTTTATATGCTTTTAATATAGAACGATATCTGTCGGCATCTATCCAAATTATAGAACCGTGACGTGCATTGGGAGCATTCATTTCTTTCTCTGTCCATTTCCCTTCAATAGAAGAGGCTTCATACAAAAC
>JAISKR010000325.1 GCA_031260845.1 Bacteroidales bacterium | reverse complement strand
CTGCGGAAATCACCTTAGAAGCCAATCCCGACGACCTGACGGATAGTTACCTCACCGCTTTGCGCGATTTGGGCTTCAACAGGCTGAGTATCGGCATACAGTCGTTCTACGACGACGATTTGCGTCTGATGAATCGCAGGCATACCGCACAGGAAGCGTGGCAGGCGGTGGAACGCGCCCGCCGCAAAGGTTTTGACAATATCAATATCGACCTGATTTACGGATTGCCCACCATGAACCTGCAACGCTGGCAGCACAACCTCGACAAGGCGCTGACTCTGGAAACGCCGCATCTCTCAGCCTATCATCTGACCATTGAGCCGCAAACCGTGTTTGGTGTGCGTCAGCGAAAAGGCGCTGATTTTTCCGTCGCGGAAGATGACAGCGCCGCACAGTTTGAACTGCTCATTGACGCCTGCGAAAAAGCGGGTTACGAGCATTACGAAATATCGAACTTCGCCCGCCCGGGCTGCTATTCGCGACATAACACCGCCTACTGGCAAGGGATTCCCTACCTCGGCATCGGACCGTCGGCACATTCCTACGATGGCGCATCGCGGCAATGGAACGCAAGCAACAACAGCCGCTATATTGCGCTGATGGACAAACCGGAAACGGAAGAATGGTTTGAACGCGAGGAATTAACTCCTGCCGAAGCCTATAATGACTATGTATTAACGGGATTGCGCACCAAATGGGGCGTAGAAATCAAGCATATACGCGAAAAATGGAACCAAGCCTTTGTCAACGCCTTTCTACAACATGCATCCGGCTATATTCAAAATGGATTTATGACCGAAAACAGCGGAAACTATCTGCTCACACGAAAAGGAAAATTTATAGCCGACCGAGTGGCTTCGGATTTGTTTGAGGTGTAGTTATATCTTAAACGAATGATTTAACTATCGTATGTTAAAGTGCATACAAATAGTCGTTTTTTATTGATATGAATAAAATGATGCGGATTTTCAATCTTGTTAATCTTATTAATCATATTAAAATCAAGGTTCAGACAATCAAAAAAGAGAGATGCCCGAAAACATCTCTCTTTTTAAACAAGTATGAAAAATTACAGTTTAGGTCCCGAAGCAACAAGCGCTTTACCGGTGTCATTGCCTGTGAATTTGGCAAAGTTCTTGATGAAACGTGCGGCAAGGTCTTTTGCTTTTTCAACCCATTGCGATGCATCGGAATACGTGTCGCGAGGGTCGAGGATGGCGGGATTTACGCCCGGCAATGCGGTGGGCACTTGAAAATCGAAATAGGGAATCTGCTTCGTCGGGGCTTTGTCGATTGAGCCGTCGAGAATAGCGTCGATGATTCCGCGCGTGTCCTTGATGGATATACGTTTGCCTGAGCCGTTCCAGCCGGTATTGACTAAATAAGCCTTGGCGCCCGATTTCTTCATCTTCTTTACCAACTCTTCGCCGTATTTGGTGGGGTGCAGCGACAGGAAAGCCGCGCCGAAACAAGCAGAGAAGGTAGGCGTAGGCTCGGTGATGCCGCGCTCTGTACCTGCCAACTTGGCGGTGAAACCCGACAGAAAGTAATATTGTGTCTGTTCCGGCGTCAGAATGGATACCGGCGGCAATACGCCAAAGGCGTCAGCCGACAGGAAAATGACTTTCTCGGCGGGACCGGCTTTGGATACAGGTTTAACAATGTTCTTAATGTGGTTGATGGGATAGGAAACGCGGGTGTTTTCGGTCACCGACTTATCGTTGAAATCAATTTTGCCGTCTTTGTCCACCGTTACGTTTTCGAGCAGTGCGTCGCGCTTGATGGCGTTGAAAATATCAGGCTCTGCTTCCTTGCTCAGGTTAATCACCTTGGCATAGCAGCCGCCTTCAAAGTTGAACACGCCTTCATCGTCCCAGCCGTGCTCGTCGTCGCCAATCAGCAGACGTTTCGGGTCGGTGGAAAGGGTGGTTTTGCCTGTGCCCGACAAACCGAAGAAGATAGCGGTGTTCTTGCCCTGCAAATCGGTGTTTGCCGAGCAGTGCATCGAAGCCATACCTTTCAAAGGCAGCAGGTAGTTCATGTAAGAGAACATACCTTTCTTCATTTCGCCGCCGTACCATGTGTTCAGGATAACCTGTATTTTTTCGGTCAGGTTGAAAACAACGGCTGTTTCGGAATTTAAACCGAGTTCCTTGTAGTTTTCCACTTTGGCTTTGGATGCGTTGATAACAACGAAATCAGGCTCGCCGTAAGCTTCCAGTTCGGCTGCGGTGGGGCGGATGAACATATTGGCTACGAAATGCGCCTGCCAAGCCACTTCCACGATGAAACGGATTTTGAGGCGGGTGTTTTCGTTGGCGCCGCAATAGGTGTCAACCACAAAAAGTTTCTTGTTGGAAAGTTGCTTTACTGCCAAACTTTTCAACGATTTCCATGTTTCGGGCGTAACGGGTTTGTTGTCGTTTTTGTACTCGTCTGACGTCCACCATACTGTGTTTTTGGTAGTGTCGTCCAGCACAAAAAACTTGTCCTTGGGCGAACGACCTGTGTAAACGCCGGTCATAACGTTCACTGCGCCAAGTTCCGTAACTTGCCCTTTTTCAAAACCTTCCAATCCCGGTTTTGTTTCTTCCTGATATAAAGTGTCAAAAGAAGGATTGTGTACAATCTCTGTCACACCTGTGATTCCGTACTTGCTTAAATCTATTTTTGCCATTCTTTTATTATAATTTGATGATTAAACGATTGAAATTTGAATTGATTCTACAAAAAACATGCCGCAAGAACATATCATTGCAGCATGGTACAAAAATACTGCTTTTTTTGTTATGCTGTATAATCATTATATTGAAATGGATGAAATATTTATGAC
>JAISKR010000296.1 GCA_031260845.1 Bacteroidales bacterium | reverse complement strand
TCGTGTAAACCAATATGTCAAAGAACGATTTTATGGTTATTCTTTGTGATACAATGGTGATTCATTGTGATACATAGTTATACAGTGGTGAGACAATGATGATGCAGTGGTGATTCATAGTTATTCAATGGTGATACGGTTGTGATTCCTTGCGTCTTTTATCCTTTTTCCCCTTTATCCTTTTACCCTTTTTGTCCATTCAATTAAAAAAATTACTACCTTCGCCCCTGAAAAATTTTCAATTCATGGCGCTCAATTATATCTGGGTCAGTTTTTTTATCATTGCTTTTGCGGTTGCCTTGATTCATTTTTTGGTCACCGGCGATGCTGATATTTTCAAAGTCATTATTGACAGCACGTTCAGTTCGTCTAAGAGTGCGGTGATGGACATTGCGCTGCCTCTCACCGGCGTGATGGTGTTATGGCTCGGCGTGATGAACATTGGCGAGAAGGCAGGCGCTGTGAATTTTCTGGCAAGAATCGTCGGTCCGTTTTTTTCGCGCCTTTTTCCCGAAATACCTCGCAATCATTCTTCGTTCGGGCAAATGCTGATGAATTTTTCAGCCAATATGCTGGGCTTGGACAATGCCGCCACCCCGCTCGGACTCAAAGCGATGCAGGGCTTGCAGGACATCAACCCGCGCAAGGACACCGCTTCCAACGCGCAAATCATGTTTCTGGTCATCAACACTTCGGGACTGACCATCATTCCGGTGAGCATCCTTGCACAACGCGCCATTCTCGGCGCCGCCAGCCCTACGGACATCTTCATTCCGGTGTTGCTGGCGACTGCCGTTTCCACCCTTGTGGGAATGGTTGTGGTGGCGTTGCGGCAGCGCATCAACCTGCTCGACCCTGTGATGATAGCGTGGTTGGGCGGAATCATTGCCGCTATCGGCGGGTTGACGTGGTGGGTGAGCGCCATGGACAAAGAGCAGTTGGAAGTTTTTTCCAAAATAAGCAGCAACCTGATACTTTTTTCGCTAATCATTTCTTTCATATTGGCTGCGGTTTTCAAAAAAGTGAACGTATATGAGGCGTTTATCGAAGGCGCCAAAAGCGGTTTTGAGGTCACGGTCAGGATAATTCCTTATTTGGTGGGAATGTTGGTTGGCATTGCTGTGTTTCGCGCATCAGGCGCCATGGACTACCTGCTTGGCGGCATTGGCTGGCTGTTTGGCGCTTTGGGCATGAACACCGACTTTGTTCCCGCGCTGCCCACCGCTTTGATGAAGCCACTCAGCGGCAGCGGGGCAAAAGCGATGATGGTGGAAGCCAT
Source organism: Bacteroidales bacterium (assembly GCA_031260845.1). Lineage (GTDB taxonomy): Bacteria > Bacteroidota > Bacteroidia > Bacteroidales > UBA4181 > JAIRLS01. The sequence goes on along the minus strand of JAISKR010000296.1, from coordinate 1,770 downwards.
GCAACATTACGGTCCCGATTCTTTCACGGGAAGGCTCTCTTGTATGTTTCAAGGGGCAGCCGACACCACCTTCTACATCGTTGCCCTGTATTTCGGCTCGGTTGGCATTCGCAAAACCCGCTATGCCGTAACAGCAGGCTTGATAGCCGATTTGGCAGGCGTAATAGCCGCCATTGCGCTGGCATATTTGTTTTTTTCGTAAAAAAAATAATAAATTCTTTTGCATATTAAAAATATGCGTATATTTGTGACAGATTTTTTACAAGAGGTATGGCAGTTCAGAACGATATTGTTTTCTCTTTGGAAGAAAATATTAAACGGATTCTTCTTGTTGCGAATGAGTTAAAAGTGAGTAATTTACAATTTCAGCAACGAGTTGATGAATTGTCGGAAGCAGTTCGTGTAAAAGACCTGGAGATAGAGGACTTAACATCAAAATATCAGACCCTCAGACTCGCAAAAACCCTTGTTCCGTCAGCGGACGATGGGAAGAATGTGAAGTTCCGGATAAATAAAATGGTGCGTGAAATAGATAAATGTATCGCACTGTTGAATAATTAATGTGTTGAAATGACCATCCATGTCAAAATAGCAGAGCGTCCTTACCCTTTGAAGGTGGATAACGAGAAGGAAGAGGAACAGGTGCGTAAAGCGGCTCAATACATTAACGAAAGGTTGGTTCGGTATAGAGAGCGATTCGGTGAACAAGAGATGCAGGATCTTTTAGCGATAGCATCTATAGAGTTTGTAGTGAGGCTCTTCAAGTTGGAAGGCGACGTCCGGCAAGAGGATACAAACGAAAGATTAGACCGTATCAACAGCCGGCTGGAAGAGTTTTTGGCGAATAGTATTTGATTGACAAGTTCTTTAATATAAGGTTTACCCGCACGGTTCCGTTCATTCCTTTTGAAACTCAACATTCAAACCATTGGAGTTGGACTTGGGTTATAAAAGACAGGCCTTGTACCGGTTTCGACCGGGATTCCGATTCGTCGGAACGTTGGAAGTCTGCTGTGGCTCAGCCGCTCTATCCCTGTTCATTGGGGTTTTATAAAGTCTGAATGAATCGTTGCGGGTTTTTATTTTTTAATATTAAAAGAACAAATGAATGTAATTATCATTGGAGTGATTGCCTTTCTTGTCGGCTGCGGCGCGACTTATCTGATTTCCACAACGCTTTTCAAGTCGAAAGGCGAGCGGTTGAAGAAAGACGCCGAAGCCGAAAGCGAAGTAATCAAAAAGAAAAAGATGCTCGAAGCCAAAGAGCATTTTCTGCAACTGAAAGCAGAGCATGAAAAAGTGGCAAATGAGCGAAACTCAAAATTGGCTCAGGCAGAAAGCCGTATCCGGCAAAAGGAAACCGCATTGTCGCAGCGTATGGAAGAAACGCAACGCAAAAGCAGAGATATAGACAATTTGCGCGACAATCTGAAAAACCAGATTGAGATAGCCGAGCGTAAGCAGGATGATTTGGAAAAGGCGCACAAACAACAGGTGGAACAGTTGGAAACCATTTCCGGCTTGTCAGCCGAGGACGCCAAAGGGCAATTGTTGGAATCCCTCAAATCCGAAGCCCGTTCGGAATCGATGACGTTCATCAACGATATTGTGGACGAAGCCAAATTGACCGCCTCGAAAGAAGCCAAACGCATTGTGCTGCAAACCATTCAGCGTGTAGCCACCGAGGCAGCCATCGAAAATTCGGTGACAGTGTTCCGTATCGAAAACGACGAGATGAAAGGGCGCATCATCGGTCGCGAAGGGCGCAAT
>JAISKR010000086.1 GCA_031260845.1 Bacteroidales bacterium | reverse complement strand
ATAATCACGTTGTTGGCAATATTTCCGTTGCCAAAATGTACGTTTATCTTCCTGCGAAAGATAAAAATACCGGCGCTGCTGTCGTCATCTGCCCCGGTGGAGGATATGCGGTAGAAGCGATTTACCACGAAGGTCGCGATTACGCCAAATGGCTGAATGACCAAGGTATTGCCGGTATTGTGCTGAAATATCGTTTGCCGAACGGTTTTCATTTCATACCGTTGAAAGATGCACAACGGGCAATCCGTACAGTCAGATATAATGCAAAAAAATGGGATATTGATCCGGCTAAGATAGGAATATCAGGTTTTTCGGCAGGTGGTCATCTGGCTTCTACGGCGGGCACTCATTTTGATAAGGGAAATTCCAAGTCACGGGACGAAATTGAAAGGCTGAGTTGTCGCCCTGATTTCATGATTTTATTCTATCCTGTTATCACCATGCGGGAGGATTTTACGCACAAAGGCTCGCGCACGAATCTCTTGGGCAAAGACTACAAGCCAGAATTAGAAAAGTTGTACTCCAACGAGGAGCAGGTAACGGACATGACACCCCCCACTTTCCTCATTCTGAGCGACGATGATGCCGGCGTGCTTCCCCGCAACAGCGTTGAGTTTTATATGGCGCTCAAGCAGTTTCAGATACCTGCATCGCTGCACATCATTCCATTCGGTGGACACGGCTGGGGTACCAACCCGTCAAATGCCTGTTATCCGGAATGGAGCGTTCCCTTGGAAAGTTGGTTGAGCCACACTATTCTCAAATAAGGGAATCATTCTCATTTCTTCGTTTTCGCCTGTATCCATTCTGCCGCGTTTACAAAAGCCTCTACCCATGGCGTCACTTGGTCGTAGCGGCGTTCTTCGGGATAGTAAGCCCAGTTCCACGGGTATATGGCGCGTTCGGGGTGTGGCATCATGGCTATGTGACGTCCATTGTCGCTGTAAAGAGCGGCTATGCCGTCGGGCGAGCCGTTGGGATTGGCGGGATAGGCGTCGTAACTGAATCGCATTCCCACATGGTAGTGTTCTTGCGACAGCGGAAGGCTGAATTTGCCCTCGCCGTGCGCCACCCAGATACCTAACCGTGCGCCTGCCAACGATTTCAGCATTACCGAATGGTTGTCGGGAATAGTGACGTTTACAAAGGAACATTCCAACTTGTGAGAGTCGTTGTGTTCCAATGCAGGCTTTTGTTCATCGTTAGGATAAATTAGTCCCAACTCAATCATCAATTGACAACCGTTGCAGATACCGAGACTTAGTGTATCCTCTCGCGCATAGAAGCGGTCAAGCGTGGCTTTCGCTTTTTCATTGTACAAAAGAGCGCCCGCCCAGCCCTTGGCAGAGCCTAATACGTCGGAATTGGCAAATCCGCCCACAAACACAATCATGTTCTCGTCGTCGAGCGTTTCTCTGCCGGCAATCAGGTCGGAGGTATGCACGTCTTTCACGTCCATTCCTGCAAGATACATCATCCAGGCAGTTTCGCGGTCGCACAGCGAGCCTTGCTCACGAATGATAGCCGCTTTCACGCCTGTTGGAGTCATTCTTTCGGGATGAATGTCGTATTGTGCCGGCGAGCCTTTGAAATGCGCCGGAAACTGATATTCAAGCGGTTGAAATTTATAATTGCTAAATCGCTCTGTCGCTTTTTTCTTTCCGCTTTGACGGCAATCCAGCAAATAAGAGGTTTTAAACCACAGGTCGCGCAATTGGTCAATGTCGAATTTATACTTTCCGCTTTCGCAAAAAACGCGCAGAATACGTTTGCTAATGGGCTTTCCGATGGTATAAACCTTCACACCTGCCGCGCCGAACATTTCGTGCACCTTCACGCTGTCTGCTTCGTTGATTTGTATGATGAGGGCAGGGTTTTCGGAACACAGCAGCCGCACCACGTCAGGCGTTTTGCCACCGCGTTCGGATGAAATCGCCGCCAAATCAACTTCCATGCCGCCGTCCTTGTTGGCGAAGCACATTTCAAGCAGCGTTGTAATCAGTCCGCCCGACGACACATCGTGCCCCGCAACAACCATTTCTTTGCCGATGAGCCGTTGCATCACGTCAAACACCTTTGCAAAATATTCCGTGTCGGCAATGTCGGGTACGGTATCGCCCATTTTGCCCAATATCTGTGCAAAACTGCTTCCGCCGAGCGCAAACGGTATTTTAGACAGGTCAATATACAGGATATGAGTCGTTTCGTCGTTCTTCAAAACGGGACGTACTACCTTGCGAATGTTCGACACCTGCGAAACGGTAGATATAATCACCGTTCCGGGGGATAAAACCGCCTCGCCGTCAGGATATTTCTGCGTCATCGAAAGCGAATCTTTCCCTGTGGGAATGTTGATGCCGAGGTCAATGGCAAACTTTGATGCGGCTTCTACTGCTTCGTACAGTAGCGCATCTTCGCCATCGTTCTTGCAGGGCCACATCCAGTTGGCGCTCAGCGAAACGCCTTTCCGCCCTGATTCCAAATGCGCCCACACAAGATTGGTCAGCGCTTCGGCAATAGCCATGCGGCTTCCGGCGGCTGCATCAAGCAAAGCCACACCCGGAGCGTGTCCTATGGAAGTTGCTATTCCTTTGATTCCCTGATAATCCAATGCCGCCACGCCGAGGTTATTCAGCGGCAGTTGTATCTCGCCTGCGGTCTGCTGCAAGGCAATCAGCCCTGTTACAGAGCGGTCCACCTTATTGGTCAGCCAGTCCTTGCACGCCACCGCCTCTAATTGAAGCAGGCTCTCAACATACTCATGCAAACGGTGGGTTTCATAGTCGAGCGGCTCGAAATCGGGCTTCGCTTCGCTGTTATCGGTTATCACCGTCTTGGGCGTGTTGCCGAACATATCTTCCAGCAGCAGGTCAATGGGTTTTTCATTGCTACGCGGGTCTTCAAAAGTAAAGCGATGGTCGCCCGTAGCCTCGCCAATCACATACATCGGTGCGCGTTCGCGTTCGGCAATACGGCTCAATGTGTCCACGTCTTTGGCTTTCAGGATAAGCCCCATCCGCTCCTGCGATTCATTGCCCACAATTTCCTTGTCGGACAAGGTAGGGTCGCCTATCGGCAGGCGGCTTATGTCAATCACCCCGCCGGTGGCTTCCACCAACTCCGACAGGCAGTTGAGGTGCCCTCCTGCGCCGTGGTCGTGTATAGATACGATGGGATTTATTTCGCTCTCAGCCAAGGCGCGGATAGCATTGGCTACACGCTTTTGCATTTCAGGATTGGAGCGTTGTACGGCATTCAGTTCGATGGCGTTGTTGTATTCGCCGGTAGCCACCGATGACACAGCGCCTCCGCCCATACCGATGCGGTAGTTGTCGCCGCCAAGCAGCACCACCTTATCGCCGACTTCGGGAGTATCCTTGATACTGTCGCTTTTGCGGGCAAAACCAATGCCTCCCGCCAG